>JAJYZI010000005.1 GCA_021800105.1 Thermoplasmata archaeon | reverse complement strand
TGAAATAAAGTCATAGACGATTTTGTTTGGTGAAATAAGCCCAGTGCAAATCGACGTGTTATTTGAACAAATTTCCAGTCTTATTGAATGGTAGCTCCCGAAGCTAAAGGCATATGAATTATTTGTACCGTTGCTAACTTGAAAATATTTGTTAAATATTACAGTGTAATTGAGTCCCTCTGGATTAGGCAGTTGTGTGGTAGACTTAACGGTTACCGGCGGTGAATGATTGTATGTAAAGTATAAGATCACCGTTAGAATTGAAGCAACTATGACAAGTGCCATAACTATCCTCTTCTTATCACGTTTATTTATCCTCAGCCCCTCAAAATGTATCTTTCTCGTCTCTTCACCTACTCAGTATTAATTGTGATATAGCAATCACAGCAAAACAAATCATAAAAATATTTGCTATTGCAATTGGATAGCCGGAGCTAGGGTGCTGAAAGCATAAGGGAACTGAAAATTGTGTTCCAGTCGGTTGTGGAGAATATGGTAGTGGAGAGGGTAAATTGAGGGCACTTACATTTAGAAGATATGATGTATAATGTGAAATTAGTCTTGGATCAGTAAGTATTACGAATTTAACATAAAGAGGGAATTGATAGCTAAAAACACCTGTGGTTTCTGGAATTTTTTCATTTATCACATAATCGACCCATAATCCTACCGAGATCACTTGAATCCTATCCTTGCCCTTGAATAACACTACATTTTTCCGTGAACATAGCATTTGACTGGATCTGATCACAGAAAGTTACTTATACTATGTAGTGGGATTACTACTACAGTGACATACATCAGGAGACTTGTAAGGGGGAACAATGTCTATATTTACAGTGTTACGAGTTACAGAGACAAGGAAACGGGCAATGTTAAGCAGCGATCTGAATACATGGGAAAGGAGATCATAAAGGATAATACAACAACAGTGCGTAAACCCAGGAACAGGTTCGAAGTTATGTGCCTAAAATAATGAAGAGTTTAGGATCGAACCATTTCAGGAGGAAGAAATTCAACTTGAATACAGTCATTTGCTTATGTTCTTAGCTATAGAAAGTCCCATCTTCTAATGACTGCAGGATTCAATCCTGGGTGATTGACTTGGTAGGCCTTTTCAAGGCGGCCTCTTCCGTCGTATCGACAACAGGCCTGACAAGAATGCCAGATATGTTATCGGAACCATCGACTTCGTTTGCCCTGAGTATCATACTTTCCAGAGAATCGTGACAGGACATTGTAGACATCAGCGTGTTAGCCATGATCCTGTCGTCGTATGCTTCCCATAAACCGTCGCAGCACAGCAGGATGGAGTCACCGCGGAAAAGACGGAGCCTGTAAATGTCAGGCGTCGGATCCTCTTCAAGGCCGATTGCCCTTGTCATTTCGTTTTTTCTCGGATGTATCTTGGCTTCCTCTTCTGTTATGATACCCTGGTCGTTAAGGAGCTGGACATAAGAATGATCCGCTGTCCTGAAACTTCGTTTGCCTGAATTGAAAATGTACAGGCGGCTATCGCCAACGTTTCCGACGTAGATTTCGGATCCGTTTGAATAAGCTACTACCAGCGTAGTACCCATCCTGGCATTTCCGTTTCTGCTTGCATACGTGATGAGTGCGTCATTAGCGTTCTGGAATATCCTCTTGATGGAGTTTACAATCTCCAGTGGAGACATGTCCCTGCTGAGCATTGAGGTGCCTATGTGCCTTGCCTCGTTTACCGAAAGCTTGCTTGCAAGTTCCCCTCGATCCATGCCACCCATGCCGTCTGCAAGAGCACAGAAAAATTCACCATGCTTTTCGGTTTCACTCTCAAGCGAGGAGAATATCAGGCATATCGCATCCTCATCTCTCTCACGCGTCTTCCCTCTTATGGTCATCATTGCATTATCTATCTGCATTTCAGTTCACCCTGTAATATGAGAATGTGCCTTCCCTGAGATCAGGCCTCAGAGATATGATGTCGCCCTCGTTTAGCAGGCTCCTTATGACTTTCTGTGAGAGTGATCCTGCTTTTTTCTGGTAAACAACCCTTTTTCCATAAGGGTAGACAACATATCCCTCCGTACGGGAATCATATTCAATTGTACCGATCCTGGATCTTTCATCCTTTCCGCGTTCCGTTATGTTTATCACATAATCATGTATCATATAGTCGCCAAATATTGAAGCTGGGATGTCCTTATGGCTGTAAACCTGGAATTTATGATCCTGGTCGAGCTTGCAAATATACCCCATATCCGTTACGATATATTCCCCTGATAACGATAGGAAATCTGCAATAAAGTGGAAAGCTGACTGGTAGCGCTCGCTGGGTTTGAGGCTAGTCGCTTTAACTATTATGTCAAAAATCTTTGGGTTGCAGAAAGGTTTTACCTCTGCATCCAGATATTTTCTGGTTATAAACTCCACCCCGTATTTTTCCCTCATTTCATCGTTGTCAAGAAATTTGCCAGTGATCATGGAGCACATCAGTGCTCCGATAGAATACGTATCATACGTTGAGGAAGCCTTTATCTTGTCCTCAGAGTCCAATTCCGGTGGGTGATAGCATGGTACACCTATCCTGTCACTGTGCGTGAAGAATGATGCAGAGACCTTGCTTGCAAGGTGCTTTGATGTGCCGAAATCAATTATCTTTGGTATTTTCTTTGTGAGAACAATATTACCGGGATTCAGGTCCCTGTGGAAAATCTCATGGAGGTGGAGATAGTTAACAGAGAAGAGCAGGTTAAGAGATATCCTGATCAGTTCCTCTTCGCTGAATTTTGTGCCTTCCTTTCCCTTTGTTGCAAGATAGGAATTAAGATTCCTGCCGTCTGCATATTCCTCGACGAGAAAATGCTGCCCTCCTTCCCTGAAATACTCGATATATGAAACCACTCCGGGAAAAGATATTTCGGAAAGCACCCGACTTTCAGCTTCTATCTGTTTTATGGATTCCTTTATGCTTTCCCGCTTCTCAAGTTCACTCTTTGATTCCTCGTCGAAGATCCTTGGGACCTTCAGCACCACAGGTATATTCTTGAGGACATCCTTGCCCCTGAATACATAAGCGAAACCACCAGCGCCTAGAAAATCAGGGTTGTTCTTCTTTGAAGGGATCATTGAGACATCATACCTTCCATGAATGAATCTGGCTGCACCAGTCCTCTTTCCAATGGATAATCCAGATGGTATCCTGGACGTGTATGAACGAGCGAACCGGTAGACAGGCTCATAGAAAATAAGTGCAGTAATTATTATTGAAAGTGAACTAACCTCAGTTGAACTTGGGGTCCAGACGCTTGCAATCTTTATCGAGAGCAGGTAAACAACTGCTAAGAAGAACATTATAAGTATCACGGCGAAAAGGAAAAGGTTGAATTTCCTGTACCCCAGCGTGACAGTGAAAAATATGCCTAAGGCGGATAAGCCTAGGTAGACGGGGGTTGCATCGATCTTTGCAAGCGATTGAGAGATGCTCGTTGTTCCACTCCCGATCATTGCATTCCAGAATACATTGAAATCATTCGAGAGCGCACCAATGTTCCCAAATGCAAGTCCAATAGTAATTATGATACCTATTGATGGGACGATGTATTTCCCTTTCCCCATAAGGTCGAATGACGTTGAGATATTTCTGGAACCCTCGCGGAACACTTTATAATTATATCCGAAGACCCAGAATGTGAAGAGAAGAAGCAGGGTCAACCAGACAATGTCCTGGCTGAAGTTACGGTATATAATGTAGAAACCCAGAAAACTAAGCCCTACAAGAAATGCATTTATAATCCCTGTAAGGACCGATCTGTAGCGTATCCTGAATACCATAACCATTATGCCGATAGCAATAAGGGTAATCGCGTAAAAGAATACATAACCGGAAGCTCTTGTGTCTAGGTAGAAGAGACTGGCACTGTAAATCAGGAAAGCGGCCGCAATGGGCGAAAGCGAGCGGAAAGTCAGGACTTTGATCTCATTCTCCTTTCTTGTTTCCCTGGTTGGAAGCAGTATTGAAAAGGCGGCAAGGATTAAAACCCCATTCCATGCAAAGAGAAGATTTAAAAGATCAAGTATAACGGCAATTATGAAAATTGCTATTGCGGTTATGACAAACCACAAATTCTTCTTCAGGTAGGAGTCCCTAGCGTCCTTGTCTCCTAGATTAGATGGAAGATCGAAAACATAAGTCGGCACGAGGGCGGCAAAAAGTGGTATTTCGTAAACAAGCCCAATCTTTGCAGCTATAAACAAGAAGGCAATTAGCGAAGACACAAATGCAAAGAGAATAAAAATTGCCCTGTTCAACGGCTTGTAATCGATAGCTGTTGTAGTTGTCTTGTAGCCTTTATTGGCAAAAGCCACAATAACCACAATAATTCCAAGTATGAAGTCCGCCAGGAATAGAAGTATCTGATAGTAATGGGAAAAGTAATCTGTTTTCAAAACAACTTGCTGCAGCGTATTTACCAGTATCAGGAAGAGGGCAATACCGGACATTGCGCTGAAGAGGTAGACTTCAAATGGGAACTTCCTCATCGTGCCTCCTCCCTCGGGATCATTGATCCAGTATCCTTTGACAATACCATCTGTGGAATCTCAACCTTGAATCTTATAAGTGAGATTCCCTTCGAGTCGAGCGCGAGGCCGACCTCGTCGCCGTCTGCCAGCTGCAGTTTCTTGAGGTTCTCAAATCTCTTCCCCCCAATGGCATGTCCATTGAGAGAAGATCCATTCAAAGATTTCTTGTCGCGTATATAGAAATGGCCATTTTCAAGACTGAAGATAATGTGCTCGATGTTTACATATTCTGAATAGTGGTTTCTGATCACGTCCTTTCTGCCGAATGAATAAGGAAATTTATCAATCTTGATTGGCAGTCCTGCTTCCGGTATCAGGTTGATGAAGATTGTCTCATTTGTGTTCCTGAAGTTACTGAAAATATGACCGCAGATAGGGCACCTTTGCCTTGGAGTTGATAATGTAAAGCCACAGTTAGGGCATTCTATTTGCTTCTTTTGGTCCTGCTGCGTTGTGGCTTCGAGTTGCAGTTTCTGCCCGTCCATTCTGCAATATATTGAATCGTCATAATAGGCACGCAGGCAAAGCGGGCAGACCTTTCGGGGGCCAGTCGGTGCGGGATCCTGCTGTTCCTTTTTTCTCCAGATCATCTATGCTTAGCCGTAATATTCTACTTCAATTATAGATTTATCCTTTCTAAAGCTAGCATCATCGTTATCCTCCAAAGCGTTATGAAACAGATGAAAACTTTCCCGCATACCTCAGGTGACGGGTAGCAGGCCAAGTCCATGAAGGGCAAGCAACATATATTGAATTGCAAAACCAGCAACAAGTAGGCCGAAAATCCTCGTAATAGCCTTCATGCTCTTTGGGCCCATTATCTTCAATATCCTGTCTGAAAGATTGAAAAAAATAAATACTATGATAAAAAGCAGTCCGACTGAGACAAGAGTCAGTATCTGGTCTGGATAGAATGGCCCGTTCATAAGTATGATGACAAGAGAGATTGCTCCTGGTCCGGCAAGAAGCGGAGTTGCAAGAGGCACTATTCCTGCATCCAACTCTACATTTCCGCCCTGAGATTTCGGTCGGTCCCCCTCCCTCACCATCTGTATGCCCATTATTAGCAGTATAAGACCTCCTGCAAGCTCAAGCGCTTCTGTACTTATGCCAAAGAACAGCAGGATGTATTTTCCCACCAGTGCAAAAAAAACCAGTATGACAAAGCCGTAGAAAGATGCGTCTTTGGTTACTGTTTTTCTGGATTCTGGTGTCATTCCAGAAGTAATTCCAAGAAAAAGAACTAGAGCCCCAAATGGGTCTATAACGACAAAAAGCGGCATGAAGACCGCGAGGAAAGCATAAATAAAACCCAGGGACACAGTGTTGCATAGATGCGATATATTTATTGTTACTGTAACCTAACGTTTTTTCTCAGGAAACCCGGTTTTTTAGCTTATGGAGCCGTATGGCAAGCATTATTATTAGACGAGTGATAATCGTGTAATGCGCGTTCTGATACTCGGTATAGATGGGTATATAGGATGGCCACTGGCACTTCATCTGCTTGATCGTGGGAATGAAGTGTCAGGGATGGACAGTTTTTATACCCGGAAGAGGGTAAGAGAGGTACATTCTACTTCAGCAATCAGAATTGGTACAATGAAGAGCAGGATCAGGAAAATTAAAGAACGAGCGGGCAAAGAAATAGGTTTCATACGAGGAGACGTGAGCAATCCTGATCTTATGTACACGGCTGTAAAGGCATTTCAACCAGATTGCGTGATTCACCTTGCAGAACAGAGATCTGCGCCGTATTCTATGATAGGTTTGAAGCAGGCTTCCGAAACTCTTCAGAAAAACATGATAGGTACCATCAATCTGGTATATGCCCTTAAAGACCATTTTCCTGACTGCCACCTGATCAAGCTGGGAACGATGGGAGAGTATGGTACGCCTAACATAGATATCCCGGAAGGATTTTTCGATGTGGAATACAAGGGCAGAAGGGATTACCTCCCGTTTCCCAGGAATGCAGGATCTTGGTATCACTGGTCCAAGGTCCATGATTCAAATAATCTCATGTTCGCAAACAAGCTATGGGGGATCCGTGTTACAGATGTTATGCAGGGCGTTGTTTACGGCACAAGAACAGAGGCTCTTTCGAGGCATAGATCAAGTACTCGCTTTGATATAGATGAGGTCTGGGGAACGGCCCTAAACAGGTTTTGCGCGCAGGCGGTAGCAGGGCTCCCTATAACGCCTTACGGAAAAGGTGGGCAGACCAGGGGATTTCTATCACTGGATGACAGCATACAGTGCCTTACGATAGCCGCGGAAAATCCTCCCGAAGCAGGCGAATATAGAGTGTTTAATCAGTTTGATGATTACTATTCGGTCATGGAACTCGCCACAGAGGTAAAGCGCATCTACGACCAGAATCACAAGAATCCAGCCGTGATACAGAATGTTCCGAATCCTAGAATAGAGAAAGAGGCTCATTACTACAATCCAGATATGAAAAAGCTGCGTGAACTTGGTTACAGACCCCGGAGAAGTCTCCAGGAAGGAATTTCCGAAATGATCAAGGATCTCGAACGCCATAAGAAGACCATTCAATCCCTGAGGGACGTAATAATGCCCCGGACTGAGTGGAAAGAAAGCAGAGGGTTATCTTGACCTTTTTGCCATGTCCAGTGTCCTGATGAGAGAGGCGGAATAGTCTACTGCATGACCTACGCTGATCCATTCATCTCTTTGCACTTCTATGGCAACGACCTTCCTTCCTGATGTTATGACAGCATCGATGGCGGGAGTGAGTTCAATATTTGCTTGAACTGAATAATCAATTCTCCCAAGTATTTCACTGTTAAAGATGTAGGTCGCGCATAGCGCAAGATTCGATTTTGGCTTTAGAGGTTTTTCCTCAACGCTCTCGACAACCATATACCCGTTATGCTTCATAACTTCGGCGACTCCGTACCGTTTTGGGTCTTCCACCCTCATCACAAACAGAACGGAAGAACCTGTTTTCATGTGTATCTCAAGTCCGGTTGAATATGCAGTATCGTTCAGTATGATGCCATCTCCTGCATTAAGCAGGAAATCACTCTCGCCAATGAACTCCTTTGCCTGGAGCACAGCATCGCCAAATCCTTTTTGCTTTTCCTGGTGCAGGATAGTCGCTTCAGGAAGGTTGGCCCGGATATATGCATGTGTGATCTCATCTGCAGGATTCAGGATTATTGCGATATCATTCACTCCATGATCAACCATTCTTGAATAGACTGCGTCCAGTATGGGTCTGAGTACTATATTACCGTCTAGCTTAAGGTAGATCGGGAGAAGTTCCTTTCTGAGGCGACCGTTGAGTCCGGACCTAGTCCCGAGACCTGCTGCTGTTATAATACCCTTCATTATACGTAGTTATTGCCAGGAAATATTTAATAGACTGGCTCATCCCTTAAACACACTGTGTCTTTGTTTGGGTTGAACGCCTTAATATTAGCCGTTATCTCATTCGGTAACGTGCGAGGATTTTCATGTTTATCCTGAATGATTCGCGAACCCCGCCAACATATTGTTGAAGATCCGGAATCTATTTGCTTTTTCACTATCGAGGATTGTGAAACTGACCGAAAAACAACAAATACTCCGACGGCATGATCCAATGTGGCTACCGCCAGAAATGATTTTTTTACACTGGATGATTTTAACTTCGACGGAAAGACTGTTTTCCTCCGCCTTGATATCAATGCACCAATTGATCCATCAACCGGGGACATTCTTGATTATTCAAGGTTCAGTGCACATGTTGACACAATCAATGAACTGCGAGGATCCAAGGTCATCATAATAGCGCACCAAAGCAGGCCTGGAAAGGACGATTTTGTCAGCCTAAGAGCACATGCGGCGCACTTGAGCATGATGGCCAAAAGGGAGATCAGGTTTGTCGATCAGCTCTTCGGATCGGCAGTTACCGCTGCAATTCAGAAAATGAAGCCGGGCGACATAATAATGCTTGAAAATAGCCGCTTTTATTCGGAGGAAGTCTCGCTTGACGGTGCGGATCTTGAAACAATGGTTTCATCCAATATAGTAAGAATGCTTGCCCCCCTCATGGACTATTATGTCATAGATGCATTTCCCGCAATACACAGGCCCCAGATTACACTGACAGGATTCAGGTCGGTGAAACCAAACATTGCTGGCAGGCTAATAGAGAGGGAAATTAGTGCCCTTGAAAAATTCAAGTCACCTTCTGCCGGAAACAAGATCGCGATCCTGGCAGGTGCCAAGATAAGCGACTCAATTACTGTTGCCGGGAGTTTTCTGGAGAAAGGGGTAGTTCAGTACGTACTTGCTGCCGGAGTTGTGGGAAATGCATTTCTCCACGCAAACGGAAAGAACATTGGAGAAAGATCCCTTGCTTTCATCAAGAAGAACAACAAGAATTACAACGATCTGATCAAGGTGTGCGCTGAACTTTACAAAAAATTTCCAGGAAGGATAATACTTCCCGATGATGTAATACTGAACCCTTCGGGGCGCAGGGCTGAGATTGGAAACAGGATTCCGGAGACAGAGCTCATCGCTGATATAGGAATTGACACAATAGTAAAGTTCTCCGGATATATCAAGAATGCAGATGGGATTTTCATGAACGGCCCCATGGGCATGTATGAAATAGATCAGTACTCTGCCGGGACGAGAGAGATCTTCAGCGAAGTTGCGGAATCTGGTGCGCTGACTATAGCAGGTGGAGGTCATACTTTAAGTGCACTGGAGCGCATGGGACTGATGCGGAAAATAACCCATGCTTCCACGGGCGGAGGTGCGTTGATAAGCTATTTATCGGGTGAGCACATGCCTGTTCTCGAAGCTCTCAGTGAGAGTCGTAAACTATTCGCAGGTAAGTAATATGGATTCAGAAGCACAGGCAAATTTAGTTGATGAGATAAACGTGACAAGGTCCCTCTTGGATTCCACGGAGAGACAGATCTCCACAGTGGACAAGGCTTACCAGGACCTCGCCGTGACCCTTGCTGTTGTGAACGAGAAGCCAGAGCTTGCTGACAAGACTGTCAGAATTTCCATCGGCTCTGGAATGTATGTGGAGGGAAAGATTGGGAATTCAGACAATATCATAGTCCCAGTTGGTTCAGATGTTTTTGTGGAAGCTACCACCGGAGAAGCCAAGAAGAGGATTGAGGAAAGCATGGAGAGTCTAAGAAAGACGCTTGAAGAGCTTTTGCAGCGGCAGTCAGATCTGAGGATCAGATATGACAGCCTCATGGCGATTGCACAGCGTGCAACTTCTTGAGAGAAGCAGTCAATGTTTGAAGGTTTCAGAAAGAGGCTTGGAAGTATTTTTTCCTCCAGGAATCGGGAAGAAGTTTTCAAGAAGAGTGAACTCGGCGAAAGGGTATTTGAGGCACTGGTCGAATCCGACGTCTCGATAGGTGTGGCAGAGAGGATCTCAGACATATCGGAAAAATTTGTCGAAAAATCTGGCGGGAAAATAACCCAGTCACAGATGCTTTCAATTATAAGGAGAAGCGTCAAGTCCGTACTGGATTCAGTAGAGTCACCTGTGGACATCCTTAAGCCCCCAAAGAAACCTTATGTTATTATGTTCCTCGGAGTAAACGGGGGAGGCAAAACAACAACTATAGCAAAACTGGCAGCTTATTTGAGAAGCAGGGGATCAAGAGTCGTGCTTTCCGCCTCGGATACTTTCCGGGCAGGCGCTATTGAGCAGATAGCTCACTGGTCGAACGAGGTAGGGGTTGAACTGATCAGGCATGAAAAAGGATCGGATCCTTCCTCGGTTGCATATGATGCTATAACGCATGCTGTGGCAAGAAAGATGGATTATGTCCTGATAGACACTGCAGGAAGAATGCAGAACAACAAGAACCTCGTCGAGGAGATGAAGAAGATCAAGAGGGTGGCGAAGCCAGACATGACTCTTCTGATACTGGATGCGATGATTGGCCAGGATGCTCTTATTCAGGGGAAGTCCTTCATGGATGACGTCGGCTTTGACGGGCTGGTTATCACTAAACTCGATACAGATGCAAAGGGTGGCCTCTTGATATCGCTCTGTTATGAACTGAAGAAGCCCGTCTACTTCATAGGTACCGGGCAGCGGGCAGAGGATATAATGGAATTTGACAGCAACTGGTACCTTGAAAGGCTTTTTCCAGAGTCATTTAACTGAGGAAAGTGCTTCAGAGACTTTCTTCACATCCATTTCCGTGATGATAAGCGGTATGTTCTCTATTTCAGCAAGCTTTATCGCAAGCTCGTCGATTCTTCCTGCCCTTATGTAAACTACGGCGGCAGGCTTAAGAGGATGTACCCTGATTGCAATCATAGGGCTCCTTCCCAGCTTCACTTCGGTAAAGAATATGGCCCTCTGGCTTGACCATCCGTATAGGAGGGAATATTCTGAGTAGGAGAAGGAAAGAATCGCCTTGATCCCGTCTACTATAGTATAGCCCATAATGTGCCTTGATGTGGACACAGGCGAAACGTTCTCACCTTGCACAAGCTCAATGATCCTGTCGAGCGACACCTCATGATCATAATCCCTTATGTCAATAAGTGCATCAGAAGGGACACCAGAGCTGTATCTTCGGATGAGGTGGCCTCCCCTGGATCGATCTATCTCAATCATTGCTTCGACAATCTTCCTGATTGATGATACACCAGGTGATTTTCTTCTGCCGGATTCGTAATCGCTTATAACGGAGGGCGATATATGCAGAGACCGGGAAAGATCGAGCTTGTTGATCCTGAACTCTTCTCTCCACTTCCTGATTGTCTCCCCTGGATTCTCTGAAATTGTAATCTCACCGGCGATTTTCTCTTCCAGCTTCAAAGAACGACCACTCAATGGATAACTGATTGGTGTGTATTAAATTCTTCATGCTGTCACAATCCATCTTCCTGTTCTGAACAGCATAACGCTAATGGATTTCGTCAATGCACCTCCCGATATGTTGCTTCCGGCATAGGTTCTGATTGATGCCATCAGGTCAAGTATGTTGCCTCTCAGTTTTATATGGGATTTATCAGCCGCATTAAGAACAGAGCGTACCGCATCAAGGAGGTGCGTACCGGCATTGACCGAAACAAATGAAGCCAAGCCTCCTTCCTGGACCATTTTAATTGTGTTCGACGCTCTTTCGAGTTTTCTATGCATTGCCGCCTCTATGATAATGACATTCTTTGTGGTTGTGCCTATGTTAGATGCAATCTCGTCCGTCGACAAGCCCCTGGATCTCATGGCAAGTATTTCCAATTGTCGAGCGGTGAGAATTGTCTGTTTTGCATCCATGCCCTAGGGAATAAAAAGGTAAACATTAATATTTACTTCAGTCCATTAGTAAAGCTATTTAATTCCAAAATGTTCTCGGAGACGATGAAAAGATACCTCGTCATGCTATTAATTATAGCAGTCATCGTAATACTTATCGGCAGCTATTTCTATGTTGAGAAACCTTCCCAATCCCTGGAAGTTTACTCAGCAGATGCATATGTTGCAGAGGTAGATCACCTAATATCGGGTTTCAAGAATGCTACTGGCTTGCCCATAAACGATGCAAAAGGCGGTGGATCATTCACACTAGCGAGCGAGATAGGCCAGGGTGATCCATCTGATGTTTTCATCTCAGTCGCACTGAATTCTTACGAGAAACAGTATCTTGGTTCAAGATATTCTGGATGGGCGGTTGCATTTGCTGCGGACAGTCTTGTAATAGCGTATAATAATGCCACTTTGACAAACACTTCAAAAACTGTAATATCATTGTTTGAATCGGCAGGTGCATCGAACTCGGCTTCTGGATACGCTGAAGCCTTTGCAAACCTGACATCTGGAAACTTCAAGGTTGGAATATCCAATCCAAATGAGGATCCTGCCGGACTTCGTGCCATGATCTCACTCGAGATTGCAGGTTACCTATACCATAGTGGAAATATTTCTTACTATATCAAAAGAATGCAGTCCGACGGTGCCATATCATCCGCAAGCAGTGCAGCTGCACTTGTTTCCCCACTGGAGCAGGGAGGCATATCTTTCCTTTACATCTACAGATCCTCCGCAATATCGCAGGGACTGGGTTATATAGAACTGCCACAGGACCTGAACTTTGGAAATTTCTCGTTAGCACCCTTCTATTCCAAATTCGCTTATAACACTGCAACTGGAAACCAGACCGGTTCTCCCGTTTATCTATATGTGTCGGCGCTTGCAAACGACTCTTTGCGCTCAGAAGCGATGAAATTCGTATGTTACGTGATAAACAATAGTGCGCAGATGGTGGAATTTGGCATGGAGCTCCTGAAAACAGGTTTCTTATATGCCAACGCAACGATTCCACCATGTTTGCAGTCATTTGTTTCTGACGGTAAGTTGTCTATGGCAGGCACACTATGAGGGCGGATCTGTAATGGCAATTGGAAATCGGCCCAAAGACACGATCTGGATTCTCTCAATCGTTGGTGCAATCCTCCTGATCATGCCTATTGTTGTGCTCCTCTACTATGGTTTCGCTGTTTACAGGTCTTCCGCCGGATTAAGCAATCAGGTCTTTGAATCCATATTGCTTACGCTTGTCACTTCTGCAATATCTGCAGCATTTGTGTTCCTCCTGTTCACTCCACTTGCATATGAACTTGCCATGTCAAGACATTCCGGCCTGGAAAGCATATCAGATATACCTGCAAGCATACCTCACCCTGTTGTAGGTATTGCATTCCTGATCCTTGGAAGTCCATTCACCCCGACAGGGAGATTTCTGTCATCCATCGGCATCAGCTTCTTTGATTCTATCCAGGGAATAGTTGTAGCATTGACATTTGTTTCAGCTCCCATCTATATAAGAACCATGCAATCCGTATTTTCGTCAAGAAAGCAGGATACTGACCTGTACACGATGTCTCTTGGCACTTCTAGAATAAGGATGCTTTATGGGGCTATCCTGCCTTCCCTGAAGCGGGAAACACTCTTTGCAGGTCTCACTTCTATGAGCAGAGGAATGAGCGAGTTTGGATCAATTGCCATACTCGCCTATTATGTTACACAATATCCATTCGCTGGTGTAAGCAATGCATCAGTTCTCATCTACAATTATTATGGTTATCTCGGACCTGGCGTTGCGGTTACCGCATCGGCCCTCATGATAGTTGTTTCCATGGCTGTCCTTGCTGCTGCGAGGTTGTTAGGAAGGGTGGGAAACAGGAGGTCAGTAACCGGCAATGATTGAGGCAAATTTTCGTAAACGGATCGGGGAATTCGAGCTTAATGCATCGATTTCGGCCGAAGGCATGATTCTGCTGACCGGACCGAATGGATCCGGAAAGACAACCCTTCTTAAGGCGATTGCAGGTTATTTTAGCATAGATTCGGGAAGCATCGCTGTAAACTCAGTCAATATAACGGACATGCCTGTCTCGGCAAGAAGAGCAGTTTACGTGGGAACAGACTCAAGTATAAACTCGTTGGGAGTTAAAGATCATATCCTATGGCCGAAATCATCCATGAGTACCGTGGAAAAAGAGAAAATAGTGGATTCACTTGGAATAGATTTTGATGGCAAAGTCGGAAGCCTGAGCCTCGGGCAGAGGATCAGGGTATCGATAGCGACAGCCATTATAAGTGAGGCGAGAATTCTGCTCATAGATGAGGTTCTTGCTAACATAAGCAAGGTGCAGGAATTCGCTATGGCTATGAGGGAGCTTACTGCTAAGCAGAGAATTGATGTGATTGCGGCAATGCAAACTGACAACCTTAGGGATATTTTTGATCATTCTTTCGCGATAGATCAAGGTTCCCTAAGCAGGTTAAAATGATTTTATACTAAGTTTTGGAGGACAATTGAGCCAGGGTCTCGCTTACAGCCTTGTCCACTGCTGCATCACTTCCCATGCTGTTCTTCCAGCCCAGCGAAGAAAGTTTGCTGATTGAAAGCTCTGCGACCTTGACATCTCCTTTCCAACCTCTCCCTTCGAATCCGCCGGTGAACCTGTATTTTACGTTTTCAAGGTGCATTGCTCTTGTAACTGAGTCAGCAATCCTTGTGACTGGTGTTGTTCCCGCGTTACCCAGATTCACGATATCCGTCTTGGAGAGTTTCTCATGAACAAAGAGGATGGAACCAACGCAATCAGTGACGTGCATGTAGGATTTTCTCTGTGTACCGTCACCAAGAATCTCGAGCGATTTGCTGTCCTTCTTCAGCTTGTGGATGAAATCAAAGATCACGCCATGGGTTGAGTTCTTTCCGACTATGTTAGCGAACCGGAACATGGTTGACTTGAATCCATAATAATGGGAATATGCAGCAATGAATCCTTCCCCAGCCATCTTTGAGGCGCCATAGCTGGAAATTGGGAGGTAAGGGCCGTATGTTTCCGGCGTAGGGAGCTGGGCTGCCTCGCCATAGACAGTTGAGCTTGAAGCGAATGCGATCTGTGCGGTATCAGATAAGCGCATGAATTCAAGCACGCCCATTGTGCCCTGTGCATTAACCCTGAAATCGAGAAGTGGATCCGACGATCCGCCCTTGACATCCGAATTTGCAGCTAGATGTATCACAAGATCGAACGTACCCAGGTCCTTCATGAATGCCGGGTCGTTGATGTCTCCTTTCCTGAAGACAAAATTCCTGTTTTTGGACAGGGGCTTTACAAAGCGATCATCCACATTCGACAGGTTATCTATGCCCACGACTTCATTGTCCTGGATGAGAACTTCACTCATATTAGAACCGATAAAGCCAGCGGCCCCGGTAATCAATATTTTCTTGTTTTTCATTTGTACTTTCTCATATCATAATACCGCTAATCATACTTTCCCATATATTAAGGGAAAACATTCAAGATTCTCGATACAGCATAATATATGCATTGATTTAGTCAAATGGATGATCGTATGCCATCTTTCCGCCGATGTGATGGAATTTTCCCTTGTGGAAGACAAGAGGCTTCTTTTCGCTGTCATAGTATCCTGCGAGAACTTTTCCAATGAATGCAGCATGATCCCCTGTCTTGAACTCATCTATTACCTTGCATTCGAAGTTAGAAATACAGCCTTCGATGAGAGGCGGCTTTATGTGCTTTGAGGGAAACGTGTTGAATTCAGCGAGCTTGAATTTGTCGTGTGACTTGAAAGAGTGGTTTCCGGCCACATGGGCAAGATATCCCTGATTATCAGAGCAGTAGCTGATGCCAAATTCTCCTGAGGAATGAATCATTCTGTAGGTTTCCCGTTCATAGCCAACAAATGCAGCAATCAGAAAGTCCTCGATTGATACTCTCAAGGTCCATTCAGCAGACATAACATTTACTGCTTCGTTGAGTTCAGATGTAACTAGAGCCACTGTTGTAGTTGTAAAATTTTGCGCTTCCGAGATATCAGCAACACGCACCAGAGAGTATTAAGAAATAATATTAATTAATACTGGAAGTTTTGCAGTAAAGCATGTTCATCAGTGCAAATTACTAACATGTTCGTGGGCTAGCACATATAGATGAATGGAATTGGGAGGCAATCTGAATACCGATGGAAAATATAGCCTCCGGATATCAATCAAGGCCACTTCTTGTTTTCTGGGAAACCACAAAAGCCTGCGATCTAACGTGCAGGCATTGCAGGGCAACGTCTATGAAGCTTCCTGCAGAAGATGAGTTAACTCTTGATCAGTCAATAGATTTCTTAAACCAGCTCACTGAATTCAACGGTAAACCGCCTGTTTTGATTATGACCGGAGGGGATGTCATGAAAAAGCAAAATCTTGCAGAAATAATGAACCATGCAAGAGATTTGAAGATACCATTTGCCCTTAGCCCTGCTGTTACTGGCCTTGGCAATGAGGGTAGCTTCGATCTAGTAAAGAGTTCAGGTGCTTCATCTATCTCCATCAGCCTTGATGGAAAGGAGGGGTTCCATGATTATCTCAGAGGGGTTGGTGTTTTTCAAAAGACCATTAGAACGCTAAGAGCACTCAAAGATTCTGGAATGAACGTACAGGTTAACACGCTGGTCTCAGGAAATAACCTGATGGACCTTCCATGGGTGTTGAAAATCTTACTTGAGATTGGAATAAAAACTTGGGAAATATTTTTCCTGATCAAGGTTGGAAGAGGGATGGATGTAGAGGATGTAACCTCAGAACAGTATGATGCTGCATGCAAATTTCTTGTCTACGCCGCAGGTTATGGAATAAATATAAGAACTGTTGAAGGACCTTACTTCAGAAAGCTATCAATTGACCATAACAATGATGTGAGTCTGGAAAATAACAGGCTTTTTTCAGAACTTAAGGAAACGGCAGTAAAATTATGCGGCTACCCAGAGCATGGAAAAGACAGAATTCCGGTAGCTAAGACCTCAGATGGAAATGGCATCATCTTCGTTTCGCACAACGGCCGCGTCAGGCCCAGCGGGTTCCTCCCTCTTGATGTTGGGAATATACTTGATAAGCGACTGGTTGAAGTCTATGAGAAGAGCGAGATACTAAAAAGAATAAGGGATAAATCTAATATAACTGGTAAGTGCGGTGTATGCCAGTATCTTGAGGTTTGTGGTGGGAGTCGAGCAAGGGCATATTTCTACAGAAGTGAAGTCTTCGCAGAGGATCCTGTCTGTCCTTTTCAGCCCAATGAAGGGAATTCAATTTAACATTATACTATAGCTCAAGGAACGATAATTAAATCAAGTCAACTACCTACTCTTCGATGGAGTGACTTGCTGTTCCGCGTGATTTGTATTTCAGGATATAACAATTGGCTGGTTGATTTTTAGTTGCGAACCTCGGAAGGGCATCGGTTTTCTTACGCTTCGAGACCCTGAGGACAGCATGGGCTTGTTGAAGACACACCAACTTCTCCCTAGAAAAGTTCCTCTGAAACCATTAACCACCTTACTTTTCAGAGGAGTACCTAGCCATGCCAGGTGTGAGCATGACATCCTTCTGACTAGCCTACAAATTGATTTACTTTCGTACAGCAACTGAAATCTTTGCTTCCCCTTTATATATTTGATAAACGAAATGCCCTGCTACAGCATGACAATGTATCTCCGCCAATATAGAATTAATAAAAATATTTATATATAGAAATCAAGTGCAAGTGGTGAGGTCAAAAAATGTCATCTGAAGAGTCAGATACAGGCTGGAACTATAGCGCCAAGGGAACAACGGGACAGAAAGTGATAGTCGCAATATTACTTATCTTCCCAATGCTGATATTTGGTATTACCCCCTTATACAATAAGGACAAACCAACATTGCTTGGGCTGCCATTTTTTTACTGGTTTGAGACAATTTGGTTAGTAGTTTCTGCTGTCTTCTATGTAATAGCCGCTCTAATGCTTAACAGGATGGAGGGAGGCGACTCGCAGTGAATAATTACATTATACTCTCTGTTTTCGTGGCCCTCTTCCTGGTCTTTGTTGCGCTGGGATTCGGCTCATCAAGATTCAGACGAGGTGACATGAGTGATTTAGGCGAGTGGGCTCTTGCGGGGAGAAAGCTTGGTGGTTACCTTGCATGGTTCCTCGTGGGTGCAGATCTGTATACAGCATACACATTTATTGCAATACCAGAACTGGTGTATGAGAAAGGTGCAGTTTACTTCTATGCAGTCCCATACGTCGGAATGACGTTCGGTATTGCAATGATTACTATGCCGAGGCTCTGGAGAATGGCGAAAGGCAAAAACTATGTTACAGCAATAGACATGGTGCAAGATAAATTTAACAGTAAGACCCTGGCAATATTGCTCGCTTTCACAGGAATTGTGGCAGAGCTACCTTATATAGCACTCCAAATTTATGGAATGCAGGCAGTTCTAACAGTAATGATCGGCCACCTGACCACTACAGACGCAAATATAGTTACAGAGATTGCCCTTATAGTTTCCTTCATAGTTCTGGCGGCCTTTACCTTTACCAGTGGACTAAGGGGCGCCACAATTACAGCAGTGATGAAAGACGCAATAATATTTGCCAGCGTAATAGTAATAATTGTAGTCGTTCCAATGAGAATCGGCGGTTTCGCGGTTGCGTTTACTGATGCAAAAACTCTTGCAACCGGTACATCGACGTTAGCTGGATTGTACCTCAATGGCTTTATCTCACTTACAATAATGAGTGCTCTAGCCCTATATCTATATCCGCATGCGATAAATGGTGTATTCAGCACTAACTCGACTAAACGCCTTAGATTGAGTACTGCCCTTCTTCCAATATATGGAGTTGGACTTGCGCTTCTTGCACTTTTTGGAATCCTCATTTATGCCGTCCCATCTGCATTGGGAGATGTTGCAAAATACGGTGCAGTTACTGTTGTACCATCACTGATATACGCCGAGTTTCCTGACTGGTTTGTCGGTTTCGCTTTCCTTGGTATCTTCATTGGCGGTCTTGTGCCTGCGTCTATAATGGCCATATCCCAGGCAAACCTGCTTACTAGGAATGTTGTTAAGGTCGCCAGACCGAACATGAACTCTAAGACTGAAGCTAGGCTTTCTAAATGGTTTTCAGTTATGTTTAAATTCATTGCCCTTGCATTTATCTTTGCAATTTCTGCGACCTATTCCCTTGAGCTACAGCTCGTTGGAGGAATCATAATTCTTCAGACGCTTCCTGCGATATTCATAGGAATGTACACGAAGAGACTCAATAAGTACGCAGTTGGCGTAGGCTGGGCTGCGGGTATGATAACTGGGGTTTACATGATCCTTGATGCTAACTTCTTCATAGCCCATCTTCCTTCGTTGCAGACAACATTCTTCAAATTCGCTACTCCTTTCAGCTTCATTTACATTGGACTAATAGCACTACTGGTAAACCTGCTCATTGCTATCGTCGGGAGCCTTGTAATGGGAGGCACTAAGGAAGCCTCTGTAAAGACAACAAAAGCTTAACCTAATTCTGGAAAAACAAAGGGTTTTTCCAGTACTAATTTTATATTTTTTCCAAGAGACTATTTCTTTTTCTAATCTGGTAATCTTCCTGAATAATAAATTCCAAATGCCTTTTTTAAATTATATTGGGAGCTAATATTAGGGTTATTCATATCTAGGGAGAAAAAGATGAAGCCGTTCTCATATTTCACACGTTCTGACGATGTCCTAAGTTCTAATGGAGCTTCTTTTGATGTTCTTGTTGTTGGCGGAGGAATAATCGGATCTGGTGTGGCAAACGCTCTTTCACAGTCTGGAGTTCGTGTTATCCTCGTCGATAGATCTGATTTTGGATCCGGGACTTCATCTAAGTCCTCGAAGCTGATACACGGAGGGCTCAGGTATCTTGCACAGGGAAGAATGAAGCTGACTCGGAATTTGCTGAAAGAAAGAAATTACCTACTGCAGCACTCTGAAGTTGTCAGAAAAGAGACGTTCGACATTCTAGTGGGGAGAGGACAATTTGGGAAAACTAGCATCAGGGCAGGTTTAATGCTTTATAGATTGCTTGGGGGTGGCAGGCCTAGCAGGTTTATTGAGAATAAAGGAGAGTATCCTGTGGATGTAAAAGGATATTTTTCCTATACGGACTGCGTTACTGACGATGCCTACCTTACTGTCATGAATGTTGTTTCAGCTCATGAAAATAATGCCGTGTGCCTTAATTATGTATCTTTCCAGAGGCTGGAAAAAGTTGAAGGAGGAATCAAGGTACAATTAATGGACGTCATAACTGGCACAGAGTTTGAAGTACAGGCAAAAATGATTATAAATTGTGCAGGCGCATGGATCCTGAAGGTAGCTCCCGGAAAGGGTGTTAATCCAGAAACCACCCGGTTAAGCAAGGGAGTCCACCTGATATATCCGAGGGCCATATATCCTCGAAAGAATTCTGTCGCATTCAAGTCACCGGTTGACGGAAGACAGATGTTCGTGATTCCGCGCGACAAAGTTGTAATTGTGGGTACAACGGATACATTTACTGATTCACCTGATGATCTTAAAGTCTCGCCGGAAGAGAAAGATTATGTTAAAAAGAGCTGTTCCTTTGTATCGGATTCTTTCTCCAAGGCTAATCCCATGGTGGAATATGCAGGCATCAGAACGCTATATGGTACAGGAACCTCGCCTGGTAAACTTTCAAGAGACTTTAAAATTATTGAAGACGGCATCTCAATAACTGTGATTGGAGGAAAAGTAACCGATTACCGCAGGGTCGCGTATAAAGTTGCGAAACTGGTCTCTTCAAAGATTCATATCGGAAAAGTCTCGCATGATATCCCGCGACTGGATTATCCGGGTCTTCCCTGGCACAATAATATTGAGACTGCCATAAATTTTGAATGCGCAATGACTAGCAGTGATATAATGGAAAGGCGACTTGGCACATATTTCTTTGATCCAGAAAGACTAGATGAAACAACAAAAGAGATACTTGAATTTTTGGAAAAAAACAATGTAAAAATAGAAAATGGGTTTTTTCACGTACAAAGAGAAAAAGAGGATTAATCCTCGTCGCCGCCACCAGCGCCTCCGCCTGGCGGTGAACTCGGGCCTCTTGATGCTTTTGTGGCTATAACATCGTCTATCCTGAGTATCATGACGCCTGCTTCTGTGGCGGAGTCAATTGCCTGGATACCGACCCTAAGTGGTTCTATAACTCCTGCCTTCTCCATATCCTCGACCTCGCCTGAGTAAACGTTCAGACCATGGTACTTCTTGCCTTCGGCATGAGAGCTCCTGATCTTGATGAGAATATCTATAGGATCAAGTCCTGCGTTCTCTGCAAGTGCTCTGGGAATCTCTTCCAGTGCGTTGGCAAATCTCTCAATCGCAAGTTGCTGTCTCCCGCCAACCTTCGACGCAAATTCCCTGAGCCTGAATGCAACTTCAGAAGCAGAAGAACCTCCGCCTGAGGTATACTTTCCATCCTCAACAGCCGCTGCAACAACGTGCAGTGAGTCGGTAATAGACCTGTCGATTTCGTCAACGACATGTTCAGTTCCTCCTCTTACTAGTATGCTTACAGCCTTAGGATTCTTGCAGCCTGTCACGAATGTGAGATAGTCGTCGTCGATCTTTCTTTGGTCAACAAGCGCAGCAAAGCCGAGATCCGATGATGAAAGTTCGTCGATCGATGAAGCAATTGTTGCTCCAGTTGCCTTTGCAAGTTTCTCGATGTCACTCTTCTTGACGCGCCTTACAGCATAAATTCCTTCCTTCGAAAGGTAATGCTGTGCAAGGTCATCGATTCCCTTCTGGGTAATAAGCACGTTTGCGCCAGATTTCTTAACCTTTGCAACCATTTCCTTAAGAAGATCCTCTTCCTGCGATAGGAATTTCTGTATCATGCTGGGATCGTCTATCCTTATGTTTGTGTCGAACTCAGGTTTCTTGATTTCAAGTGCTGCATTCAGAACCGCTATCTTTGCGTTAGAGACTGAATCTGGCATTCCAGGGTGAACTTTTTCCTTGTCCACTATGATTCCAGAGATCATCTCTGTCTCTTCTATCTCTCCGCCTTTCTTTTTAACTATCTGTATGTTGTCAAAATCAACGCTCAGCCTGTCTGCTGTCTTCTCGGCAACGCTTTTTACGACCTCGTAGGATATCTTTGAAAGCTTTTCCTTGCTTCCGGATGCACTCTTACTGCTAAGCGCAGTCTCTGCCATTTTCCGGAGGAGTTTCTCGTCGTTAATGCTGACCTTCTTGGCCATCTTCTCGAGAACTTCCTTTGCCTGCTTTGCAGCCAGTCTGTATCCTTCGGATATGACTGTCGGATGAACGTTTTGCTTTATCAGATTCTCCGCCTCAGAGAGGAGAGCACCTGCGATTATGACTGCTGTTGTAGTTCCATCGCCTACGAAGCTGTCCTGTGTCTTGGATACCTCTACCATCATCTTAGCAGCTGGATGCTCAACGTCCATTTCCTTTAGGATTGTCACACCATCATTCGTTATGACGATATCTCCAAGGGAGTCTACCATCATCTTGTCCATTCCCCTTGGTCCAAGTGTGGACCTGACTGATTGGGCAATACCTTTTGCCGCCTCAATGTTGTTCTGCATTGCATCTTTTCCTGATTCTCTTTTCGTACCTTCCTTAAGTATGAAGATTGGTTGTCCACCCATCATGTTAATCGCATAGTAAAAATAAACTTCTATATAACCTTTGCTAGTTATTTCCTGTTTGTTCTGCCGCACAAATTGTTTTTATACAATGAACTGGAATTCTATTTTCTTGTGGCTCTTTACGCTAGGAGTTTCCTGGCTTAAATGAAATGTCATATCCTATCGTTAATGTCGAATACTGCGCTTGAGGTTTGAGTCCAGGTAACTGAAGTGAGTTTCAGATTTCAATTCAAAAATAATACATTACTCCGAAGCTATGGGATACTTATCTAATCGTGCTAACTTATCAATAATAAAAGATTGGGATTTTAAACCTCGACACCTGTGACTAATGGTAAAACCTGGATTTCGCAATGTAATAAAACTCAAGAGTCAGTGATATCCAAAGTGTTATAACGTAGATGAGTCGATTAAGCGCAAAGATCGACGCTACTGCCTGCACTATTATTCCGTAAACGTCATGAGTCCTGCCATGCCTGATTCGGTAGATCCACTGGGCCGCAGTCAGGTTTGACTCATATATGTCTGTGAAGAGATGTGAAACAAGATCGACGAGAACACCAAAGCTTGCGAAGGCTCCTACCTCCACACCTATAAAATCTAGCAGGAATTCCCTATTGTATAATATTACAATACAATATATTACGAAAGATATGAGTGCCATATAGACACCCTTTGTCCTTCCAGTAAGAAAAAGATGCTCCCATTCCCTGAGATTTGAAACGTTAGTCATGTAGCTTGGAAACCTGTTTTCGATATTTATTGCTTTTGCGTCAGTAAATGAGCGCTGATTCTCAGAAAGTAATTTTAATTGCCCAGATAGATACCAAAGTCAGGATGTACGGAATACACAGATTAGAGTGCATATACCGGTGAGCAAGACCTATTTTTGGCCTTACTTTATGTAATTTTCGAAAGGCAAGATTTCTATCTTACGGTTTGAATTTTTTGTCATATATATTCATGGATCTGCGTATCTCCCTGAGGGCTTCATCCTTACCCAGCCATCCTTTGACAATTGTTTTCTTATTCTCAAGGAGCTTGTATATCTCGAAGAAATTAGAAATCTCCTTTGGCAAGTGTTCCGGAAGTTGTTCAATGGATTCATAATCCCTGTAGATTGGATCCCTGGTTGCTACCGCCAGAACCTTGTCGTCTTGCTCACCCTGGTCAACCATCTCAAGCAACCCGATCGGTTTTGCCTCGATGACAACCCCAGGAAATGTTTGCTGTGACATAAGCAGAATTACGTCCATTGGATCGTTGTCAAGGTAGTATGTCTGTGGGATCAACCCATACTCGGCAGGGTACATAACCGAATGATGTAGCACTCTGTCGAGTATTATTCCACCGAATGTCTTGCTTATCTCAAATTTACATTTACTTCCCCTTGGCGTTTCAACGATCATATTAAAAGTGTCGGGGCAGTTTTTTCCTCTGGGTATTGTATGCCACAAGCTTTGCCCATCCATGTCGCTATATTGCTTATATGCACTTTACTGTTATGACAACAGATCTGAAATGAAAGGTGAATGAAAATTTAATTATAGATACTATATCCATTCATGATATACACTGAATTTGTTCAGATTGCAAGCAGGTCATACACATACCTGAAGATTGAGATGGGAACTGCACCTCTCGTGCTGCTGAAAGGCGAGAAAGGGTTCGTAATGTGCGGTTACCTCAATCTTGAAGCCGCAGAGAAACTGAATGATATTGCGGTCAGGGTGACAGGAGTCAAGGATCTTGAGTCGCTTCTGAATGCGAAGGTTGCCGGCGTTACATCCGGGGCCAAGGCGTTGGGAATAAAGGAAGGAGACAAAGTTTCTAATATCGTATACCGACTTTAAAGTTCGATTGCCACAAAGCGAACTTGCGGATTATGTTTCTCTGTAGCAGGCGGCAAATAGTTCCGTTTGCTGGACTGCGGATCTAACTTTATTTTAATTTCCTTTTAAAGGTCATTTCTTACCATCTACCCAGTTTCGCCAGGATATTCAATCAACCAGATTGTATTTAGGGATAGGATTGACTCGATATTTCAAGAAAAAGAATTTTAAATGATATACTATCCCTTCCTGATGTATGGTACGATTCTGGGATGGGAATTATTCGTTCTCGTCGCATCAGTTATTGGACTGATTTATGCAGGTATTCAGAGTTATCTCCTGCTGAAAATAAAAGTAGATGATCCGAAGGCTCAGGAAATTTCAGATTACATAAAAAATGGCTCAAATGCATTCATGAGAAGGCAGTACACGACGGTATTCATCTTTGTAATTATACTTACAATAGTAATATTTGCTGCGTTTTATGCTTACGAGGGTTTCACTGATGGGTGGAAAATTGCCCTGGGATTCTTTGTCGGAGCCTTGGGATCTGCAGTAGCCGGACTGATTGGAATGAATATCTCAGTCAGGGCAAATGTAAGGGCTGCTGTTCGGGCCAAAACAGGATTGAACCCTGCGCTTGCTGTCGCAATACGCGGCGGAAGCGTGACTGGCCTCACAGTTATTTCACTTGCTTTGCTTGGGCTGGTTTCATTTCAGATTCTTTACGATAATCCTGAGCTGATGATTGGCTTCATATTCGGTGCATCTATCGTCTCACTGTTTGCTAGAGTTGGTGGGGGCATATTTACAAAGGGAGCAGACGTGGGAGCTGACCTTGTCGGGAAAATAGAGCAGGGACTACCGGAAGATGATGAAAGGAATCCCGCTGTCATTGCCGATAATGTTGGCGATAACGTTGGCGACTGTGCAGGAATGGGCGCCGATCTTTATGAAACGTTTGTGGTCACGGCTCTTGCATCTCTACTTCTCGCATTCCTTCTTGGCCTTCCTAAGAACTACGTTATTTTTCCCCTGGTTCTTGGTGCTGTGGCCCTCCTTTCAACCATACTCGGAATATTCTTTGTCAAGAAGGGCCCAAAGCAGAGGATTATGGGGGCACTATACAGAGGCCTTATTGCAACCGTTATATTCTCAATCGTTGGCTTTTACATTGTAATATACCTGCTCATGGGCAATGTCGCGGTGCTGTTCGTTGACGCCGTTATAGGCATAATAATAATGCTTATCTTCGTTTATGTAACAGAATATTACACATCAGAAAGATATGCACCGGTGGCAAAGATTGCAAAAGCTTCTACGACTGGAACTGGAACAAACATAATAACTGGACTGTCATACGGGCTCCAGGCCGTTTTCATACCAGCAATTGTGATAATAATAGGCATAGTAATTTCGTTTGGCGTAACTTCTGATTATTTCCACTCAACAACCTATGGCTTATATGGAATTGCTGTTGCTGCTGCCGCAATGCTTTCCGCGACTGGCATAATAATATCAATCGATGCTTATGGTCCTATTACGGACAATGCCGGTGGAATTGCAGAAATGTCCGGGTTTGATGAGAAAACCAGGCGGGAAGTCACGGACCCGCTTGACGCAGTTGGAAACAC
Organism: Thermoplasmata archaeon; assembly: GCA_021800105.1. Taxonomy (GTDB): domain Archaea; phylum Thermoplasmatota; class Thermoplasmata; order Thermoplasmatales; family Thermoplasmataceae; genus UBA582. The sequence goes on along the minus strand of JAJYZI010000005.1, from coordinate 14,618 downwards.
TACAAAGGCAGTCACCAAGGGATATGCAATCGGAAGCGCTGTTTTGGCAGCTCTTACGCTGTTCGCAGCATTCAAGATTGAAATAGATAGTGTACCTGCATTTGCGGTAGTGCCTATAGACAACCCGCTTGTCCTGGTTGGCTTAATTGTCGGCGCCATGTTGCCCTTCTTCTTCACATCCTACCTGATGAATTCAGTCGGCAAGGCAGCCTATGCGATCGTTGAGGAAGTTAGGAAGCAGTTCAGGGAGCATGCAGGCATACTCAACAGGACGGAGAAGCCGGATTATGGCAAGGCAGTCGATATTGTGACAAAAGAGGCGCTTCATGAACTTATGATTCCTGCAATGATAGGTATTTTGACACCGATCGTTATGGGCTTTGTTCTTGGACCGCTTGCTCTGGGCGGCGTCATTATCGGTGTGATACTATCAGGTTTCCCGCTTGCAATAATGATGACTGTAGGTGGAGGAGCATGGGACAATGCAAAGAAGTACATCGAGCAGGGACAATATGGCGGCAAGGGCTCTGAGGCGCATAAGGCTGCAGTGGTTGGGGACACCGTTGGCGATGCAACAAAAGACACAGCAGGTCCCGCAATAAACCCTCTTGTGAAGGTAGTAAACACTGTTTCGGTGCTCTTCATAGCTATAATGCTCAACCATTACGTAATTATGGGAATAGCCTCAATTTTCTGAGGCTCTCAACAATATTTCTATTTTGAAGAAATTTTTCGTCTTTATTGTGACAACATTTATCGAATGTGATGCAAATCTGGGATTACGTCCCTAATAACATCAATCCTTCTTCTGCTTATAATTGCCCTGATACTTGGAGAACTCCTCCAGAGATACGGGGTACCCGCGGTTGTAGGGGAAATACTTGCAGGTGTCATTCTTGGCCCAGCTATTCTAAATTTCATACAACCAAGCGCAATCTTCAGCTCAATTTCTGAAATATCCCTTTTCTTCATCATCCTATACATCGGAATAGAAGCAACTACGGATACATTCCGGGCAGGAATGGGCAAAAGCATTCTGCTAACATTGACCAGTTTCATAATTCCTGTCTCACTGATGATATACGTTTCATTCATGTTTCTGGGTCTTGACTTGGTACAGTCCATCGTCCTCTCGGTTGCGATTGGAGTCCCATCCATAAGCATAATTTCAGTGCTGCTTAAGGATAATAACATGCTGAGGATAAATGCGGGGAACCTGATACTCGCATCAGTCATCCTCTCCGATATAATTGCTCTCGCCGTAACATCGATATCTCTCGACCCTAACAAGATATATGTTGAGGTTCCTGGAATAATATTTTTCCTTGTAATTGTTGTGGCGATAGATCACACAGTCAGGAAAAACTCGGACAGGGTAATGGGATTCTTTGACCGCATACATGCTATGGAAAGGGGTGAAAAGATTGTTTTTGGCGCGGTCATAGTCGGCGCCCTTTTCGTCTCTCTTCTTTTCGAATTGATCGGCGTGACATATGTTCTGGGTGCGTTCTTCGCAGGTATACTGATAAGTGACGTGGTTCTTGGAGAAGACCTTAACGGGAAGCTTAAGAGGACGCTTTCACGGCTGAATGACAGCTTCTTTATTCCAATATTTTTCAGCATAGCAGGGCTTGAAGCAACTATACCGGGAGAAGGAGACATAAAAATTCTATCAGTACTGGTTCTTCTTTCGGCCGGGATTGGCGGTACATTGACATATCTTGTCTCTCGAAAGACGATCAGGGAGATAAAACCAAGGGCGACAACCGGTGTCCTTGGATCAAGGGGGGCCATTGGTATAATAGTAGCATCCCTGGCGCTTTACCAGCCAGGCATATCCACCCCGGGCAGGTCAATAAGCTCAAGCCTCTATTCAGTTGCAGTTTTTGGAATATTGATCCTATCAATTGGATTCGCCTCCCTCGTGAGGAAGCAGGATACTGTCAATGACTCTCAAAGCAGCGGTTGATCATTGTGCAATTATCCTAGTGCCATCCCTGTCAAACGACACCCTGACTGTGAAGGTGGAATAGTTTAGCATTTCCTTCTGAAGATCAATGTTTCCCGGTTCTGAGATGATAAGCACAAACCCCTGTGAGCCGCCCCCAAGCAGGCGGGCAGCCAGTGCCCCATTTGCGAAGGCTTTCTCTATAATCCTGTCCACTGTAACATTTGAGACCTCGCTGCCTAGCGATTTCTTCAGTTCCCATCCCTTGTTTATGATGCTGCAGACCGTTGAAAAGTCTTCCTTCTCAATCGCAACCTTCATCTCTGTCGCGAGTTGCTTCACCCTGTCAAGCCGTTCAATAATCTTCTTGTCCCCTTTGCCGGAGCGTGTAACCTGTTCCTTAAGAATCCTGCTGCTTTCCCTTGTTTTGCCTGTATAAACTAGAAGCATTGAGGATTGGAGGTTACTGATGAATCCACTTGATTCGTCAAAGAAGCTAATGTCAAAAGCATCTTTGCTGAATTCCATGTACTTGAAACCACCAAAGGCTATCGCATATGGATCCTGTTTTCCGAGGGTTATGCCGAAGTATTCCTTCTCCAGTCTGTAAGCCTCCGCTGCAAGCTCCTCCCTCGGGCTGGATTCGCCCCTTACGCTGTGAATTAGGTTTAGAGCGGCAAGAATAAGAGAGCTTGAGGATCCCAGGCCAGACCCGGGTGGTACATCGCTATTAATAAGAAGCCTCCCCTTGCTGATGCCAAAGTCTGTGAACAGATCCGCAAGTTTCTCCTGCAGGCCTTTTCTTCTGGTATGTTTTCCAACTATGCTGCTTCTGAAGAAATCCCTTGATGATATTTCAAGCGGCTTCTGGTCGAAATTATACTTGAGAGTAACGCCTCGATCTATTGTCGTGTTTACAACCGATGAACCGAAGAGATCAGAATAAGGAGGAATATCGGTGCCCCCTCCTGCAAGACTGACCCGGAGCGGACTATAAGAAACGATGTCCCACATCTTTCCAATAATCTAACGCCACGCTTAAAATTATGCCTTTTCATGTGAGTAATAATTGCGTTTATCTGTATGGGTATCATACGGGTTAATAGAGGGGGAACAACCTGGCAGGCGGTATCTATGAATCTCTTTTTCTCGGGAACAGGCAGTTCTGGGTTGTTTCAATAGCATCATGCATAAGGAGTGTCGGATTTGGCGCTAGCTGGCCATTCATGGCAATTTACTTCAATGTCACTTTAGGTATATCGATTTTCTATGTAGGAATAATTTTTACGCTTCTCTCTGTCAGCTCTTCCCTTTTCAGCTTCCTTGGCGGTTATCTCGCTGACAAGGTAGGAAGGAAGAAAACACTTCTCTTAGGATCGTTTGCCGGTTTTTTCATATATTTGATCATATCTATCCTTGTGCTTACTGGTGCAGGATTCCTGATCATAACTGGAGTATTCATACTAAGCTCCATTTCAGGCGCACTTGTCTTTCCATCGGCATCAGCATTGGTTGCCGATGTGACGACTATAAACCAAAGGAACTCGGCATATTCAATCTACAGGATAATGTCAAACGTCGGTTGGGCAATTGGGCCAATTACTGGAGGGTATATTGCAGGAATAAGCGTAGGTTATATTTTTATGCTAATGTCAGTGACTAATGTTCTGCAGCTTGTCCTGATATTGAGGGTGCTGGCAGACAAGGGGCGTGATGCATCGGCCTCCAGAGTAAGAGGTTATTCTATTGATAAGAGGATCCTGCTGTTCGCTGCTGGTACCTTCTTCGTTACTCTTGTTGCATCTCAATTCTCTGTTACTTTGCCCGTATATTCAACTAAGATCGTTGGTATCCTTGAGCAACAACTCGGCTATATATACGCGGTGAATGGGCTGGTTGTTGTCCTCGGGCAATATCCAATGACATGGATGACACGGAGACTCAATGTCGTGAATGTTATGATACTAGGCTCCCTGTTCTATTCCCTGGGATACTTCCTTGTTGCTTTCTCCACAAGCCTGTACGGGCTCATGCTTGACATGGTATTCATCACAGTAGGTGAGAACCTTACAACGCCTGGGATGAACACGGTTGTTTCAAGAATTGCCCCTGCAGGTAAGACCGGACGCTACATGGGGTTCCTCAGCGTGGCAAACTCAGGCGGCAGGGCTGTCGGACCATCCATTGGAGCCTTCCTGATGTTCTTCTTCGCATACAATGGACTTGAAGTCTGGGGATCGATAGCATCCCTCGGCATCATATCCATCAGCATTCTTGCTGTCTTCTACCTTTCTGTTTACAGATCATACGCGTCAAATGGATCCGAAGCTGTATGAAAGCACTATCCCCAGCAGGAAGAGGAGACCTATAACAGAATTTGCTCCGAAAAAGGATGCTTTCAGTGTCGCAGGATTCTTTGGGTCAATAATGCGATGCTGTAGAATCATAAGAGCAAGGATGGGAACAAGCATCAGGAAGTACCAGAAGGAATCCAGATAAAGCCCCACTACAAGCATAGCGGCAAATGAAAGCGCATGCGTAAGAGTTGAGATAAGAAGACCGCGATCGGTGCCGAACCTCGTCATAACAGTTTTCAGGCCCAGTCTCTGATCTGTCTCGATGTCAGGTATTACATATATCATGTCAAACCCGGCGATCCATAGGGTACTTGAAAGGAAGATGAGGTAAATCTGTGGTGTAGAAGGAAGTAGCGGTGTAACAGCAAGATAACCACCCATTACACCCATGCCTATCGTTGCGCCCATGTAGATATGCCTCCATGGAGTTATCTTCTTCATGATCGGATCGGTTATGAACATGAATAGCACGATGGGCGAAAGCAGGAACACGAGATAATTAAGTGAGTATGAGACAAGCTCAAAAATTGCTGAAAAAACTACGGTAAGCACAATGGCTGCCTTAAGCGACAGCTTTCCGTTGACAAGGACCCAGTCCTTTTTTCTAGGATTTATCCTGTCCCAGGTCCTTCCCTCTATCCTGTTAATTGACATTCCCGCTGCTCTTGCCGATACGGCAGCGATGAGTATCAGAAGGAAAGTTACCGGAAGGAATGCCCCCCTGGACGCTATCACGGCGCCACTGAATATGAAAGGAAGATCGAACACGGTATGCTCTATCTTGATGAACTGGGAAACTTTGCGTAAAAATTCAAAGGCCAAGTTTTGACCACCTCTCTTTTACTTTCTTTGCAATCTCTTCAGACATTTCAAGTACATCCGGCCATCTTCGGTTGTACCCTTCAGCTGGTGTTTTCCTTGTGGCATCTATTCCCATTTTTGAACCGAAATTGATTATTGGTGACGCATGATCGAGCGTATCTGTGAGAGTTCCTGGCACTATAAGAACATCCCTTTCCGGATCGACTCTGGTACCGAGAGCCCATATGACCTGCTTCCTGTCATGCACGTTTATGTCATCATCCACCACCAGAACGATCTTTGAGAACATTAATTGGCCAAAGCTCCACATGGCGAACATGACTTTCTTTGCGTGCCCTGGATACTTTTTCTTTATTGATACTACAACCATGTCATGGAAAACTGCCTCTTCCATTGTGTTTAGATCAACGATCTCAGGGAACTGCATCTGAATCAGCGGAAGGAACATCCTCTCGACAGCCTTTCCGATTACAACATCTTCATGCCAAAGCTTACCGACAATTGTTGTGGGATACATTGCATCGTTTCTTTCTATTATCTTCCTGATATGGAATACCGGAAACTGATCCTCGAGAGAGTAATAACCGGTATGATCACCAAATGGTCCCTCAGTCCTCGTCTCAGCAGGGTCGATGTAACCTTCGAGCACAATCTCTGCGTTGCGGGGGTACTCAAGATCAACGGTGACTCCTTTGGCGAGCTCGACTCGCTTCTTACCGACAAGGCCAACGAACGAGAATTCGTCCAGGAATTCTGGAAGAGGAGCAACAGCGGAAAACATCGTAAGAGGATCGGAGCCTATCACAACTGCTACATCCATCGTCTTCTTTCCCTGAGCGAGAAAATTAGACGATCCTCCTTTATGGATGTGCCAGTGCATGCCTGTAGTTTCGTTGTCGTAGACCTGCATCCTGTACATTCCTGCATTCCGTGCGCCAGTAATCGGATCCTTTGTTATCACCATAGGGAGGGTTATGAATCTTCCTGCGTCCTGAGGCCATGTCTTGGCGATTGGATATCTTGAGAGATCAACGGTTTCAAGTTCTTTGTAGCCACCCGGCATTGAACCTGCAATCTTCGGCCTGACTCCTCCAAGTTCTCTCCACATCTCGAAGCCACGGGATATCATAGATTCAGACTGATCCGGCATCCTTGTGAGGTTGCGCAATCTTTCACCAATGTTTGCAGGCTCATCTCCTAATATAGCAAGCATCTTTTCCCTGGTGGAGAAAAGATTTCCAGTTGCAGGTATTTTTGATCCCTTGACATTTTCAAAGACAAGAGTGTGCGAACTACCAATCCGCTCTTCCTCGCTGAGGATGTGAGTAAGTTCTAGGTCCGGACTGACCTCATCCTTAACGATTCGGAGATCATTCCTCTTTGCCAGGAACTGAACATAATCATGCAGGTCATCGAACGGCATTGCATCCATATCACAAGCTGACTTATGATGTTTATTGACTTTCTAAAGAATGGAAAGGCAGCTCATTAGAAGACTTTCAATTGGGGACGTATTGAAGATACGCATTCAAATATATAATTCAAAAAATTCAAACGCTTTCTGACAATTTCACTTCTTTCCTGTTCGCAAATATGATCTATGTTGCGCCGACAACTAGAGCCCCAGGTATTATATGACTATACATCACACAGGATTTCAACCATTTTACAGCGATATGTAAAGAAGGGACAAATAATATATATTTATTTCATTTAATATAATTGCATTCACGGGAAAGAAGAAGTTACGGTTGCAGCCTTAACTTTAGCTTTGGCAACAAACGCGTTACCTCCTGCTGTGTATTCGATTAATGCTGGCTAGCCGCAGCAAAGCTAGATCGCGAGATTACTGGTTTGCCCCCTTCTCTGACTTGATGCTAGCCCTGGCGGCGACAAGTATTGCAACAGGAATCCTGAATGGTGACGATGAAACATAGTCCAGGCCAATCTCATGGCAGAATTCAATGGTCTCGGGATCTCCTCCCTGTTCCCCGCATATACCTATCTCAAGATCCTTCCTTGTCTTCCTGCCTCTTTCAACGCCGATTTTCATCAACTCCCCGACGCCGTCCCTGTCAATTGTGTTGAAGGGATCGAATTCAATTATATTCTGTTCAAGGTACTTTGAGATGAATTTTCCTTCCGCATCATCCCTGCTGTATCCGTATGTCATTTGCGTGAGATCATTTGTACCGAAGGAGAAGAAGTCTGCGTATTCTGCTATCTTGTCTGCAACTAGGCATGATCTCGGCACTTCTATCATGGTTCCTAACTTGTAATCGATCTTCTTCGGACCAAGGATTTCGTCTATCACCTTGACCAGCCTTTCCCTGATAATCTTGAGTTCGTTCGGGTGCCCTACCAGAGGAATCATAATTTCAGGAAGAAGCTCACGTCCTTCTGCTTCTACCTGTTTTGCCGCTTCCATTATGGCCTTGACCTGCATTTCATAAATCTCTGGATATAGCAGGCCGATTCTGCATCCCCTGAAGCCCAGCATGGGGTTGAATTCCTCTAGATTCTTTACAGTTTCAAGAAGCTTCTTTAGTTCGTCGATCTTTTCCCTCTTTCCTCCAAGAAGAGATCTTGTGTTCTGCAGGTTGTTGATCTCATTTATCAGGGATTCTTTGTCTGGAAGGAATTCATGCAGGGGAGGATCAAGGAGTCTAATTACCACTGGATATCCTTCCATCACCCTGAAGAATTCTACGAAGTCTGCAAGTTGCATTGGAAGAAGCTTGTTAAGATATTTCTGCCTCTCCTGGGTTGTGGTGCTGAGTATCATGCTTCTCACAATTGGTATTCTATCATTCCCTAGAAACATCCTCTCCGTTCTTGCGAGGCCGATACCTTCGGCTCCGTTTTCCCTTGCCAGCTTTGCCTCCTCGGGTGTGTTGGCATTTGCCTTGACCCCAAGTTTCCTGTACCTGTTACACCATGTCAGTATTGTATCGAGATCTTCGGATGACTTTGCGCTTTCAAGCTCTATACTGCCCTTGTAAACAGTTCCAGTTGTTCCATCCACGCTGATAGTGTCGCCTTCCTTTAAGCTGAAATTCCGTGCCTTCAGTACACCAGACTTGGTATCAACAGTGATCTCCTCTGCACCCACAACTGCCGGCTTTCCCATTGCTCTCGCCACTACTGCAGCGTGTGAAGTCATTCCCCCTTTCTGTGTAAGGAAACCCTGGGAAAGAGACATTCCCCTGACATCATCAGCGGTGGTTTCTGGCCGAACCAGGATCAGTTTCTCGCCCTCTTTTGCAAGTTCAACTGCCCTTGATGAAGAGAAAACAACAGTACCAATAGCAGCACCCGGAGAGGCAGCCAGACCTTTGGCGAGTTCCACTTCCTTACCCGTCTTCTTTAGCTGGGGATGGAGTATGGAATCCAGTATTTCTGGCCCAATACGCATTATTGCGGTCTTCTCATCTATCTTCTTCTCCTTGACAAGGTCTACAGCAATCTTGAGGGCCGCCCGTGCACTTCTCTTTCCTATTCTTACCTGCAGCATATAGAGTTTTCCCTGTTCTATTGTGAACTCTATGTCAAGCATATCCCTGTAATGATCCTCCAGTATCCCGATGAACTTTATCAGGTCCGCATATGCTCCCGGTATCTCCTTCTCCAGATCAGCAATCGACCTTGGCGTCCTGGACCCTGAGACAACATCTTCACCCTGAGCGTTTGTCAGGTATTCAGCAAATAGCTTGTTCTCGCCTGTATTTGGGTCTCTGGTGAATGCCACTCCGGTTGCGGAATCATTACCCATGTTACCAAAAATCATCGCCACGACGTTGACTGCCGTTCCCATCTCATCGGATATCCTGTTTATTTCCCTATAGGCTTTAGCCCTTTCCGAGTTCCATGACTTGAAGACTGCCTCGATTGCAATCTCAAGCTGCTTGATTGGATCCTGCGGAAATTCCTTTCCCCTTTTCTTATAAATATCCAGATAAGTGGATATCAGTTCACGAAGGTTTTCCTCTGTAAGATCAACGTCGCTTTTCCGTGAATACTTGCTCTTCAAGGCTGTGAGTGCATCCTCGAAGTCGTCGTGATGGATGCCTAGAACAACTGTACCATACATCTGTAAAAGGCGCCTGTATGAATCGAGGGCGAACCTTGTATTTCCTGTCAGCTTGGCTATTCCCGGAACTGTGTTGTCGTTCATGCCGACATTAAGAATTGTATCCATCATGCCCGGCATGCTTATTGGAGCACCAGATCTGACCGAGACGAGTAGAGGGTTGCTTGCGTCGCCGAATTTCCTTCCAGTGCGCGTCTCTATCTTCTTAAGTGCCTTCATGGCCTGGTCAAGCATCCCCTCCGGGAACGCTGATTGTCTCATGTAGCGCCTGCACGCGTCCGTGGTGATTGTAAAGCCCGGTGGAACAGTAAGCCCAAGGTTCAACATTTCAGAGAGACCGGCACCCTTTCCTCCGAGGAGATCAACCATCTTCTGGCTGCCTTCCTCGAACATATAGACAAATTTTCCGTTTTCTGGCATACGTAATTATTGTGAGCTATAAATAATCCTTTTGCCATTGGCATCAGTCCGCGGGATACTTCCGGAAACAATATCTGCAATGCGGTCATGCAGATTCCAGGATGGAAAGGCTTGCATTCATGTCTTCAAAGGGGAGAGTATCATATCTCTTCCGCCCGGGAAAGATCCCATTCATATTTTTGCACGGACTTGGAGGCACCGGGAACACATGGCTAAAGCTTACAAGTCTACTAGATGACAGATTTGCCTTATATTTTCTTGATCTGCTATGCCAGGGAAGGTCGGATATCATGGACGATGGTTGCACAATAGCTGATCAGTGCTACATGCTGAATGAATTTGTAATGTCTCTTGGAGCCCAAAAATTTGGTCTTGTAGGGAATTCTTACGGAGGCTGGATTTCCCTTAGATATGCCCTACATTATGATCCAAAGCCAGAATATCTTGTATTGATAGATTCGGCGGGTCTGAATCCATCCGTGGGAGAGAGCGATGCTGATCTTTCAGCAGCATTCTTGGACAGGGTGATGATGATGAGCAGATATAACAGGCGTGATGTAATTAAGAAAATGCTTGAATATAACTCCAGACCCGATGAAAGAATCAGCATATCCGATCTGAAGAGAATAAGAAGCAGGACATTGATAATCTGGGGTGAACTTGATTCAATGATTCCGCTAAGCTATGGCAGAACGATGCACGAGAATATAATTGGAAGCGCCTTTCATATAATAAAGGAAGCAGCACATGTACCGCAGACAGAGCATTATAGGGAAGTTGCAACGCAGATAGTGTCATTCGCTCCCGATTGAATATATCCCGGGATCTTCATCCATCCTCTTCTCAATCAATGGAATGGTCTTCTCTATGTCAAGCGCATATGACAATACGGAACCGGAAGCCCTGACCTTCCTTATCATTACACCGCCTTCCTCTTCTTCCAGTATAGTACCGACAGATCCCCCGTTTAGTGGAGGGCTTGCTGAGTTTACGGATATAACGGGAATCCTGCTTTCCAAGGATCTTCCTGTTACGTAAATGTGCCACATCTCATGGAACCGTTCGTGGATAAGCGATGGGTTAATGAGCAATCTTGCACCTTTTCTGATTGCGACCTTTGTGTAATAAGGAAAATCTAGGTCGTAGCACACGGCTACACTGAACCGGATACCTGATCCATTGAATACTTCTATTTGATCCCCTGATGAGAATTCATTCTTCTCCATGCGGTAAAGAGATATTTTATCTGACCAGCCAGCGATCTTGCCTTCGCTTATTACGGGTGCGGAATTGTAAAGCTTTCCATTGCGTGATATGCCTAAGCTCCCGGGAACTATGGTGCAGTCATACTTCCCAGAAATATCACAGAACATGTCCATAATTTCATTTAGCGGATCGGTGTTTTCACGATAACGCTGCAAGATCCACTTTTCTGGAAGAACAACGAAATCCGGTTTTTCCTTTGCAATGAAAGGCGATATCCTGTGCCTTATGAGATCCACGGCCTCATCATGGCTAGACAGGGTCATTTCCATACCTGCAATTTTTATTTCGCCCTGACTCAAAGCCTCACTCCCCGGCAACGTGCAAAATGAGCCGCCAGGTGGCTTCTTCCTTCCCATCGGCTATTATGTCCTGTCTCCCTTCCTTGTCGAATACCTGGTATTCTGCTGTGTTATCGCCGAATGTCCTTCCTTCCGGCCTGATCTCATTAAATACGATATATTCCTGATTGCTGCCAGGATTCACAGCCTTCATTCCCTCATGATCAAGCTTGAATGAAACCAGTGTGCCATTATGCTCGCTTCTGATAGTATCAAGAAGTTTCTTCCTTGGCTTGAGCGTGATTGAGAGTTCCTTTCCACTTTCGATTTTCCTGCTTTGCCTGATAACAGAGAAGTCAGAGAGTGCAGCCGGGACAAAAACGATGTCATACGTATCAGATTTCAGCTCAGCCTTTGTCTCCCTGTAGAAGTCGTCAGTAGAATCTGCTAGTATATGGTTGATATACGGTGGCAGTGGCTGGCTTGCGTTTCCTATGAGCGTTATATGGGATGCGCCAAGCCTGTAAAGATTTCTCGCAATCCAGTACCCTGTTGTACCTGTAGATTTGTTGCTGATAACCCTGACGGGATCGAGCGACTCTTCGCTTCTACCGGATATTACCAGTGCTTTTTTACCATCCATGTTGCTGTGGTTCAAGGATCTGTATATTTCGTCGATTATGCTTATGTTTTCGGAAATTTTTGCCTTTTCTTCCTCTATCCTGGGAGATACAAACCTGACACCCAGTGAGCTTAGCTTTCGGATGTTATCCACCATGACTGGATTTCTAAGCATATCTTCATGCATAGCTGGGACCACGATTACCGGCACTCCATGGCCAAAGGCATAAGCGAACATAAGCGAGGGTATTTCATCCGATATTCCCGTAGCCATTTTACCAAGTATATTGTATGTAGCTGGCGCAATGACAAGAAGTGTATTCCCTGGATCGCTGAATAGGGAAATGTGCTCAACCCTGCCCGATATTTCTGTAACAGTTTGATTCCCTGAAGCCCATAAGAATATCTCCGGGCTTATCAGTTTCTGGGATGCATCGCTCATCGCGCATGTTACAGATGCTCCAAGTTTTACGAGATCCCTGACAAGGTCCGGGACTCTGTATATTGAAATGCTGGCAGTCACGCCGACAACTACTTTCTTTCCTTCAAGTCTCCTGAAAGGTTCCTGACATTTCTTGCACATTGATCATATCACCGATATATAAACCAGGTACCAAGTGCTGACGAACATAATACATGATCGCTGTCGAACAGGTCAATGCGAACTTGTGCAAGCGTTTTCCCTCTCTTTATCAGCTTTGCTTCAACATTCACTGGTCCTTTCGCCACAGGCGAGATAAATTGAATTGAAAGGTTTGTCGTAACTTCATTAATCACGGATTCATCATTCATGACGACAAGCCCACCTGCAAAATCTATTATTGTCGCAATTGCTCCTCCGTTCATAATGCCGCCGACCCTAAGCAGGTTGTCTGACAGTTCGACTTCAATATGCACAGAATCAGGCTTTATCTTGCTGCTTAACAGGGTGAAGGATCTCAGGAAGCCATCTGTTTTAAGCACAGATGAAACAAGATCGTGATCAAGTCGCATCTTTCCATGAGGTTTGCCGGATATATCAGTAATTCGGTATTCATATCTCTTTTTCACTTAAGCCTGTTTTTCTCCGTTTATTTAAGGCGAACGCAGATATCATTAGAACTGAGGTTATAATCTGAATACTTCCAAGAATTATCCACATAAGATAGTAAGAACCGGTGGAGTCTCGTATATAGCCTGATACCGGTGCCCCTATTATAGTTCCAAGACCGAGGGTTATGAGCGCCACTCCGCTGTAAAGCCCAACCTTGCCCTTTCCGGCCATTTCTGAGACCGCGGTGACGAACGTACTGTTCCAGCCAGCAGCGTTCATACCCAAAATGATTGAATATGGAAGGAGAAAGAATATGTGAACAGGAACCTGCGAGAGCGCAATATAAAGGAAGCCGGAGAGAAACATTATCAAGGAGGTGGCATGCCATCGCGACCCTTTGTGTATTCTATAACCTACTCTCGCCCAGAAAATCCTGCCGATTATGGCGCCAACAAGAAATGATCCAAGAAGTATTTCCGCATAATACAGCGGAAAGCCCTTTCCCTCAAAATATAACACGTAAAAAGTGAGGCCAGTCTGCTGCCCCCATGAAAGCACTGAGCTGAATGCACTGTATGTCAGGAGCCTGCGATCCTTGGCAGCAGAAAGCAGGTCGGATAAGTATTTCCTTATGCTGAATCCACTGGCTGGTTTCGATCTGTTCCTCACTGCAACTGCAATGACCACTGCTGTGGCAAAGAGGATCAAGAAAGGCCACCTAATTCCAAATGTTATTGCAACAAGCGGAAGTATTATGACTGAAGCAATTGAGCCGATTGGTACTCCTGTCTGCTTGATTCCCATGCGCCCAATGTGGTAAGGGTAATACTCTTCCATTATCAGAGAATTGGTTGCAGGGGTTATATTCCCATATCCAAAGCCAATCAGGAAAAAGCCTGATAGAAGAACAGGATAGGTCGTGGAAAACGCGCACACCAGGGATCCACCAGCTATAAATGAGAACGAGATCCTTAGTGCTGCCCTGTTTCCAAGCCGATCCACGAAGTAGCCTGATAGAAATGAAACCGCAAGTGAGCCTATGAATATCGTACTGGTTATAAGGCCGACTTCCTCTGAAGTCAGGAGATATGCATTTTTGATTGCGGAGGATAACGGTGAATAGGCAGAATTCGCAAAGTTGCCTATCGCCATATATAGTAGAGATTGTATGGCTATTGGCATCTTGGATCTAGCCTGCTCCTTTAAAGATCCTGACATTTGCACTAAAAGTAAGCACTGCGTTGCTTATATTGATAACATGTTCTCCTTATAACTCGTGAGAGCAACGACGATTAAGCAATAACGGCGCCTTATAAGAGAAAGATAAACCTCCTTGCCCAAGAATATTTATAATCTGGATTCGCAGATTAAAAAACTTGATATAAATACGTCCAATGTTAGGACATGGAAATTAACCCCGAGCTGATGAGCCGAACAACAGATATGCTTAAAATGCTAGGTCTCTCCTCTTACGAGGCACAGGGTTTCGCTGCTCTGGTATATCATGGCGTGGCAAATGCTGACACGGTTGCAGATACGGCTAAAATACCCAGGACGTCGGCTTATAAGGTGATGGAATCACTGGTGCAGAAGGGATTGGCGAAGGAAACGGAGGGAAGACCGAGGATGTTCAAGCCCGAGGACATGGGGAAGATCCGGGGCGATTTTGAGAAAAAGCTGAATGATCTCTTCATCGACCTGAAGAATCTTCAGGATATACTTCCTTCGAAGGGTGAGCCCCAGCTCGTATACACAATATATGGTTCCACACAGGTAATGGAGA
>JAJYZI010000042.1 GCA_021800105.1 Thermoplasmata archaeon | reverse complement strand
TCTCATTCACAATACCTTTTAGCTTTCGCTTCTGTTTATCAACGATCTGCTTAGGGCTCTAGAACTAACACTGGACTTGTTCGATAACCTCCATATCCCTTGGCTCTTGGCAACAAACATGATGGTTCTTTTAAATAATTTAATTAAGATATAATGTTCTTTATGCTTATATGGTTGGCCAGGTAAGAATAGGTAGTTGTACGTTCTGACGTGTTACAATATTTATATACATAACGGTCTTGCGTAAACATGCGAAGGATAATCCTGGATAGCATAATCTCATTAGACGGCTACTACACGAGTCCTAAGAATGAAATTGACTGGTTCGAGTTCGATCAAGAAGAAATTGAATGGTCGAAGGAAATCCTGCGAAGGGTCGATGCCATGCTTTACGGCCGTGTTACGTACCAGGAGTTCAGTGAGTTTTGGCCAAAAGCATCCCCTTCACCGGACGGATTCGACTCTGAGATCATAGGGCAATTGAATAAACAGCAGAAAATAGTCTTTTCCCGCACCCTAACCGGAGCAAACTGGAAACCTGCTCAGATTGTACGCGAAGATCCTTCTTTAGCAGTTCCAAAGATCAAGAGCGGAAAGGGAAAGGACATGGTTGTCGTAGGAAGCGGGACACTCGTCTCTACTTTAGTCAGGAACGATCTGGTCGACGAATACCGCATACGCATCAGACCCATAATATTAGGTGCGGGAAAGTCTTTCTTCAAAGACGATCTAAAGAGGCACAGGCTGAAGTTAATCTCTGCAAAGGCTTTTCGAAACGGTGTAGTTGCGCTTCACTACGAACCTGTTCACTGACCTCCCCACTTCTAGATGGAAAACACTTGACCTGTTATAAGTCAGTCAAGATGAGCACTTAGTGATCCATAACCAAAAAGTGATCAGGTCAGCTTCGGTTTTTAGCTATTTGCGCATTCAGAAAAGGGCTCTCATCTGCCTGGTGAAGCATAAAGCGACGATTTGGATATTTAAGTTAAGGTTATACTCTTCAGCCACGCTGGTTATGGAGTGGCAAAGATCTGCAGACTTTTTACAATTTCGTTTTAGATAAAATGATATACGGGCTCGGGGGGATTTGGACCCCCGATCACCGACTTAGAAGGACGGTGCCTTATCCAAACTAGGCCACGAGCCCGGCACTGTATAAGTTATAATGAATTTAAGTTTTCCCGAGTGAATTGTCTTCCATTCTACGATGACCGGTCAGGATTAGAGAAGCATTTAGTCGTTCATGCAAGCGATTTATCCTACTAGAAAAGAAAGAAAGTCATCCCACTATTCTATGAAAATGAATAAGGTTTTATCCATATACGGTATAGCAAAAAGTGGTAACAAAATTTACGGTTTCCATAAAGCTTCCAAAAAAGGAATACGCAGACACTATAACTGCAATAAGGCCTGAACTTGGAAAGGTTTCGGGCAGGTCAAAGGAGTGGTTGGAAGAAGACAAGGATAATTTGTACTTTTATATACAATCCCCTGATACAGTTTCACTTAAGGCCAGCCTAAGTGCATTTGCAAGGTTGGCATCACTGATTGAGAAAATTTCGAAGGAGGTAGAGTGAATGGAAAATCCGAGCAACATGATTCAGAATAAGATAAAACAGGCGCAACAATTGGAGCTGCAGATTGAACAGTTGATGAATCAGAAGTATCAACTCGATACCAGGGTCAAGGAACTGGAGAGGACCCTGAAGGAGTTGGAATCTGTCAAGCCGGAAAGTGCAGTCTACAAAGCAGTCGGTCCAATATTGTACAAGGTCGACGACAGGAATAAGCTTGTGGACGAACTGGAAGAGCAAAAGGAACTAAGTTCCGTCAGGATTAAGACACTTGAGAAGAACCAGAAAACATTGGAAGAAAAATACAAGGAACTTGAAGCTTCTCTTAAAAAGACATATCAGGAAACGAAGGGTAGTAACTAGTGGGATCAGACGTACAAGGTAGAAAACCGGATTCTTCGCTGCCTCTGTCAAGGGTTGGCGTAAAGGGATTAAAGTTTCCAGTTATTATAAGAAGAGGAAGCAGGGAGATCCTGCTTTCGGCTATGGCCGAAGTATTTGTAGATGTACCAGGGAATCGCAAAGGGGCCGATCTCTCAGAGATCACGAGCTCTGTGTCATCTTTGGTTCTTAAAAACAGGGATTTTGAGGGGATTGAAAACTTAACTTCCCAGATATGCAGGCTGGTATTAGACAAGCTGCCATATGTGAAGACATGCGAATGCAGCATGCAGGCGGATTACTTTGTAAAATCAGGATCTTTGAATGATTCGATGCTTAATGTATCAACTCTGATCGGAGAGACGAAAATCAGCAGGAATGGAGAAGAACAGGACTTCGTGGGCATATCTGTACAGGGTATCAACGCATGTCCATGCACCATGGAAAATGAGCGATCAATACTTAAAGAAAAGTTTCCTCAATATTCACTGGCCATTGACTCACTTCCTATCATCACACATAACCAGAGGAATAGGGTCATGATCAAGGTCCAGAACACGAAGGGTAAGCAGGTAGATGCGGATTCCCTCGTTGCGATTGCACAGGCAGTCATTGGTCAGCCTGTTTCAATCGGTGCAAAGAACGAGAGCGATGCAGATCTAATCCTTAGACAGCATTTGAAGCCCATGTTTGTCGAAGACGTGGTCCGGGAAATTGCCAAGAAACTGAAGAGCGATCTGGCAGGCATAGATCCCGAGGCAAGGATTATTATAAGATCAGAGAGCGAGGAGAGCGTTCATCCCCATAACGCCTTTGCGGAATTCTCCGGCAAATTCAAGGAAATATGAGTATTATTTCTTCAGCTCCGACAGCCGCTTTATCATCTTTACGACAGACTGCACGGCATCTTTGGCGGATTCTATCCGAGCCTGCGCCTGAAGCCTCGTTTCTCCTGGGCCGGAGATTCCAAGCGATACCGGCTTTGAGTACTCAAGTGAAAGATCCTCTATTTTCCTTGCCGCATTATGCATTATTACCTCATCATGATCGGTTTCGCCCTTGATAACTGCACCTAAAGTCACGACGCCTTCGATCTCCTTCATTTCAAGAAGTTTCTTGACGCCGAGAGGAATGTCAAATGTTCCGGGTACCTTGAGTACCCTGTGCACATCAGCTCCAAGGAACTTTGCCTCTTCCTCAGCCCTCAATAGCATGTTCATCGTTATGTCATAGTTGTATTCAGACACCACAATACCTATTTTCATTCTACCACCTAGTGATATATACCTTCCCTTGAATCGACGGAACCTGCGTCTTCAAATCCCTGTCTCAGGCCCTTCCCTGCATTATCCTGCAGCCTCTTTGGCCTGAAAAGTAGATCATATGCATTGATAGCATGTTCCCTTGATCGCGAATCCATGAGCCACGCCAGCTCCTTGTCGTCTGCTGCCTCTTCCTCATGTACAAAGACCTCGATTATATGCGTCATAGTTTCTATTTGAACCCGTGAAAGAGCTTCTGAGGCGATCCTGGCACTCATCTTGTCGAGCTTCTTCCGTCCGGGCATACCCAGTGCAATAACGATGTCACAGCCATGCTCGACAATTAATTTCTTGCAGGCCACCGGCAAATCCTTTATTCCCGGAACAGTGTATCTCTGTATCTGAAATCCAGTGCCAATGGATTCCAACTCGTCTATAGCTGATTTTGCCATGTCAAATCTGGCAAAGGTTGTATCGGCTATTCCAATCTGCTTCATATGCGATCCTCGATTATCTGCAAAAGCTTGTCCTTTATCTCTGAAGATCCCTTATAAGGTGAATTACTGTATCTTGAGATCCTTACAACCTTGACATTCAAGCCCATTTCGCTGCACTTTCTTGATACCTCGGCAGGTTCGAAAGACTGATCGTAACCTAAAGTTATGATGTCCGGTCTTATCTCCTCAACAGTGGAATATATATCCCCTTCATGACCAAGAACCGCTCGATCCACAAGCTTAAGCTCTTTTACCATCTGCAACCTTGCGGATTCATTGAAAACCGGTGTTTTGCCTCTCTTTCCTGCTGTGGAGTCGCGAGCGACGACAACCACAAGTTCGTCGCCTAGTTTTTTTGATTCTTTCAGGAAATGAATGTGCCCAAGATGTAGAATGTCAAAGACCCCCGTAGCCATTACTCTTGTCATGAGACCACTCGTCGATTATAGTTCGTCCCTCTATAAATGTTAGCGAATGGCTTGAAGCATAGTGTTTAGCCTCCTCCTTTGTCATGGAACGGCCCGTGTTGGAAAGCATCTCCACCATGGCTATTGACGGTACAAGGCCAGCTCGTTCCACTAGATAGGTGCCAAGCTCAGTGTGCCCCCTTCTCTTTGAAAAATAACCTGCCCTTGAAATAAGGAGGAAGACATGTCCAGGTGACCTGAATCTCTCTGCAAATATGCGTTGTGCAGATCCGTTTAGAGTTCCAAGCTCTGATATGTACTGAGATATTCCGGAGATTGTGGCAGCCCTCTCTATATCACTTATACCCGTGTAGTTTTTGCGTAGATTTACACTGAAAGAAAATGCACTGCTGACATCGTAACCAAGATCAGTGTTTGTAAAAAGACCGGCTATGCCGCCATATCTAGATAGAAAATCATCCATGTATGGCAGGGGAATCTTCTCCGCTTCCTGCTGCCTGATGGTGACGCATATAAGGCCCCCGCCATCCTGTCGCATCTGTCTTATGTACTCTGGTGTGATGTACTGGGAGGCAATCATAAGATCTGTTTCGCCTTCTCTCTTTTCGTCGTCGAAGACGAGGATTGGCTTCCCATGGCGAAGATCATCTATTGCATTTGTAAGCATAGTCCGGTATCCAGGGAATAACTATAATTGTTTTGGTAGCTACCAGATTACTGGTACCCACATTAATTAATGAAGAAACGATGTTCTGGAGTGGAAATCAGGAGGTTTCTACCGGGTGATATTGACCAGATCTGCGACCTGGAGAAAAGGGCATTTGGTATTGGTGCTTACAGCAGGAGCATGATCAAGAAGATGTTTGCAGCTTTTGGCGTTATTGATTTTCTTGCAGTGGAGGGAAATCACATACTTGGATACGTCTGCGCGCTTCCTTTAGATGAATCAGCGGCGGATATAGAAAGCATTGCCATTGACCCGAGCATGCATCGATCCGGACTTGGAACATTACTTTATAATCGTGTGGAGAGCGAGCTTCTAGGAAAAGGATACCGCGTTATAGTGCTTGAAGTGAGGGAAAACAACATGCAGGCAATTAATTTCTACAAAAAACATGGCTTTAAGGCAACAGAGTTCCTTCAAAATTATTACAAAGTATCCATAGACGGCACAAGGAATGCCTACCGGATGAAGAAATTCCTGGATCTCTGATTAAGGTCGTGTAAATTTCAGGCCGTAGTGATACTCTCCCCCGTAAACTTTGCCAATGAACTTAAAGTGCGCGTCAACGAACATCGCCTGGCACTTTTCTTCTGGTACCCGTATATTCAGTGGAGGTCCTATCTCAGTCTGAACCTCGGACCAGTCTATGTTCACTATGAACCCTCCGGGTTTCAGCACACGATACATTCTGACAAGGAAACCTTTGGGATCTTTCAGGTCATGGAATATATTAGCAAGAAAAACAAGATCAAATGAACGTTCGGGAAAGTATATTCGTTCTGCGTCCCCTACGACTGTTCTTACTGTCCTTGCAATGTTCTGATCCAGCGTCAGCAGCCTTTCCTTTAGGATTCTGATCATTTCTGGGCTTGAGTCTATTGCCTGATAAGTTCCTCTCCCGTTTTGAAGCTTTACAAGAGGAAGCGTGAAGAACCCGGGGCCACATCCAATCTCAAGAATGCTTCCACCGAGATCTCCGATTCCAGATACTATCTTGTCGGCATCCTGGTATTTGTATCTCTCCTCCGATAATAGGTGAAATTTTGCTGCATCTGCATCCATTGATATCTTAAGGCTACCTTAGATAATAAACCATCGCTCATATTATTGATATATCCATACTGATTCAAGATGACTGGATTCTCTGCGAGAAGATATTAAAATATTCAACCAACTGTAATAAAATTGGTATCATAAATGCCGGACAGGCTTCAGTCGGGCCAGATGTCCTGGCAGGTTCCCCCTGATTCGCTTCCAATCCGCACCCCTCCAGCACCCGCAGTTCTGGATACCGTTGCTCCCTTCCGGTCCTGGCGGGTTTTCCAGATGAACTATGATAATGTTTTCCTTTGAAATCATAACCATAGACCTTGAGTCCAGAGGAACAGAGTGTCATCAGTTCCACAGGGCCTGGCAGAAGTCTGGTTGACCTCCCGAAGCCGTCGCCCCCGCATATAGACTTCGGGTAACAGAAGGTGCCTAGCCCTCCAGCCTAGTCCGGCTTAACGAAATAGGAAGCTTTGTTAATAACCTTATTCAAGCAACTGCAAGAACGGGCATTATAAGCCTAGTATAAAAGATGCAGAAGGAAATCATACATAAAATGCCAAGCCAAAAACAATCCTGAATGAAATCACAATTGCTGAGATCCTTTCAAAAAGTAATATATAGTAAGTTTTCTTTCCGATTATAAAGTAAACTTTACAGGTGATTTTAATTGGATAGAAAGCTGAAAATTGCATTAACTGTTGCAGTGATTGTCGTGCTCGTCGCTGCTTTCTTTGTATATGATACTACGCTAAAGACATCCGCTCCATCAAACGGGACCATAACTGTAAGGGATTCCCTTGGTAGGAATATCACGTTCAATCACACGCTTACGAGAATCGTTTCAATAGATCCATCAGCAACAGCGACACTGTATGCCCTGGGTGCCTATCATGATCTCGTGGGTGGAAATGAGTTTGACTGCTATCCTCCAAACGAATCGATACCGAATGTTGGTAATAGTTATGGAGTTAACCAGGAAGAGATAGTGAACCTGTCACCTCAAGTGGTGCTCCTTTATGGTGCAACCATCCCCTCGTATGGTACTCAGTTGCTAAATCTTGGAATACCTGTTCTGGTAGACAATCCAAACAGCATAACACAGATTGAGGAGGAGACAACAATGCTAGGTGTTCTCACAGGGACACTGAAAAACGCGTCGCTGATCAATCAGTGGATGAATCAGTCTCTTCTTGCTATCAACAAGAGCGTAAGTTCCATATCAAGCCAACCTGAGTATTCAGCGTTCTATTACCTTTATGCAGGAGGATGGACCGCTGGAAATGGTACATTCATCGGACAGATTATGCAGTATGCGCATCTGAAGAATATTGCGAACGCGTCAGGCTATTATGAGATGTCCAGTGGTTTGATAGCATTGGATAATCCACAGGTCATTCTGCTGGATCAGTATGTAAACTACTCTGCTGTGACTACTCCACCTTACAATGAAACTTCGGCTTTCCTGAACGATAGGGTGGTCTCAGTGGTGAATGATACCTTCATTGAAGACCCGGACTTCAGGATAATATACGGTATTGCTTGGATACTTGATAGCGTATACCCAACCTTCGTCTCTCTGCCTGCCTTCCCGATACACTTAGAGTATCCACCGACATATGGTTTATAGAAATGTTTAAAACACTGAGGAATTTCAGCACCAGTGAGCGATTCAGTAAATCGGGACTAGTCTTCATTATATCTCTTGTTTTACTGCTAATTGCTGCTGTTTCCTCTGCGTTCATCGGCGTGGTATACATTTCACCCGAGGAAGTAACTAAAATTTTCCTTTCCCAGATACCTTATCTTGGTCACTACTTTTCAGCAGGGATAAACGTTGCGCATCAGTCTGAGATAATAGTCTACCTGAGGGAACCGCATATCCTTGGAGCAATAATAATAGGTGCAGTACTGGGCGTCGGAGGTGCGGTAATCCAGAGTGTTTTCAAGAACCCGATAACTGAACCTTACATGATTGGGATATCCAGCGGTGCAGCCCTTGGAGCTGTGCTTTCAATTGCCATTGGCTTGACCATTCTCGGCGTATATACACTGCAACTGCTTGCATTCATTTTTTCCGCGCTCATTGTCGGCCTTATCTATTTTTTCTCACTCCGTAGTGGCAGAGTTCCCATCGTCTACATGCTTCTTACAGGCATTGCGGTAAGCGTCTTCGTCTCATCGCTTGTGGCTTTCATGCTATACAACAGTCCCAATCTGGCCAGCACAAGCGAAGTCTTCTTCTGGCTGATGGGTTCCGTCGACACAATCACTTGGGCGGAGTTAATTCCCGTGGCTCTGTTATCAATAGCATCCATGTTCGTACTTTCCTTGTATTCTAAGGAACTTGACACAATCCAGCTGGGAGAGGACTATGCCAGATCGGTCGGAGTGAGGGTGGAATCACTCAAGATTGTTGCTCTTACATTAGTCACTATAAGCGTGTCTGCCGTAGTGTCTATTTCGGGCCTGATAGGATTTGTCGGCCTAGTGGTTCCTCACATTTCGAGACTGGTGCATGGTGGCAGTAACCGGAAGGTCATCCCTTCTTCCGCAATTTTAGGCGCACTTTTCCTTGTTCTTGCCTACGATGTCTCCAGGCTGGTCATTCCGCCAAAGGTAGTTCCGATAGGCATAATAACCGGAATGATAGGCGTCCCGTTCTTTATATATTTACTTAGGAAATTGGCGGGTGGGTATTACGCTGATTGAAGTTAGCGCTATAGAATATTCAATTAACAGGTTCCATCTGGGACCTATTTCTTTGTCTGTAAAGGGCGGGGAGGTGCTTGGCATAGGCGGGCCGAATGGCTCCGGCAAGTCCACTCTTCTAAGGGTCATGCTTCGTCTCATTCGCCCGACCAGGGGTCGGATAACGGTCGATGGCGAGGATATAGAAAAGATGACTCAACACGATCTTTCAAGAAGATTGGCATACCTGCCTCAAAACCTCTTTTCGCCTCTGAATCTATCTGTGCAGGATGTCTTGCTGGCATCCCAGTACAGTCTGGAAAGAAAGAGCAACAAGCTTGATGCAATAATAAACAGATATGGTATCGAGGATCTGAAACACAGAGATTTCAATTCTTTAAGCGGAGGGGAAAAACGACTCGTAATGCTTATAGGCGCAATGACCCAGGATTCTGATGCTATTCTGATGGATGAACCTGATACCTTTCTGGATGTAGACAAGGAGATACAAGTTATGGAGGAGATCATGAATCTCCGAGAATCAGGCCGATCAGTTGTTGTTATCCTGCATGATCTTAACAAGCTAGCAAAAATATGTGATAATGTAGTTATGCTAAAGTCGGGAAAGGTGATCGCATATGGACACACTGATGAGGTTCTTGTTCCTGAGACACTTGAAAAAATGTACTCTGCATCCTTCAGGATAGAGCAAGTCTCTGGATCCATGAGGATTGATGCGTTTCCAAAGAGAAGATCCTAGACTTGTTTAGCGGACAATTCCCTGAGGGATATCTTACCGTTATCGATAAAGACGGTGAAATATGAGCAGTTTGTGAACCTTATATTATGCGGATCGCTTACGAATTCCCTGTAAAACATGCGAATAAATCCACCATGACTAACTCCCAGCACCCTTTTACCAGAATATTTCCTCTGCAGATATTTTTCGGTCATTCTTACCCTTGACCTGAGATGATCTACTGTTTCCGCCCCTGGTACTTTATCGACCTTTTCAGAAAGGATATTCGTCATGTCAAAGCCAAGGCTTCTCTTTATCTCTTCAGATGCAAGATTCTCAATCTCGCCTAGCGATCTGTCCCTGAGAGAAGTAAGGATTTTGACATCGTCTATAGCAAGCTCTCTGCTTATTATCATTGCAGACTCATAAGATCGAACCATTCCACTATACAGTATTAGGTCATAATTTCCGGCCCTAAATTTATCAGCGACTTGAAGAACCTGATATCTTCCTGTCTCAGTCAACTTGGAATCGGTATCTCCTTGCCATTTTCCGTTAAGGTTTCCTTCTGTCTCGCCATGCCTTAACAATGTAAGCAACAGACCATTACTCATTACAGAACACCTTTAGGGTAGATGGGTCGAGGTCTACTTTGAGAAAGTGGAATCTAGTTCTTTAATAAGATCAGAGCTAAGCTTCAAGTCGGAAGTTTTTGCATTTTCCTCAAGTTGCTCCAGGTTTGTGCTCCCGATAATTGGGAATATTGATTTTCCCTTTCCTATGAGCCAAGATAGTGCTACTTGCGACATATATGCGCCAAGACCCTTGGCAACTTCGCTTAGCTTCAGGAGTTTTTCCCTGTTGTCGTCTGTCATCCTGTTATCCGAAAAATTCTTTTCGTAGATCGAGCGGGACTTATCCTTCTTCCTGCTCATGTACCTTCCAGCAAGAACTCCCTGGGCAAGAGGGCTGTATATCATTGATGCCATGCCATTTCTCTCAGCAACTGCAATATTTCTTGCTTCCTGTTCCCTTTCGATAAGATTGAATTTGTCCTGAATGAAAGATGGCTTTTCCACACCTTCTAATGAAAGATATTCCGCAATCTCATGGGATTCAAAATTGGATAAACCATAATGCAGGATTTTGCCATCCTCAATAAGTAAATTCATTGTCTTCGCAGATTCATATCTTCCTGTTACGCCGTCAGGGGCATGCATCAGGTAGAAATCAACATAATCCATCTGGAGTCTTTCAAGGCTCTTCTCAATGGCAGACCTTACATGCTTCCTGTTCAGTCCTAGATCATTCTGCAAAGCACCGGTTCTTCCCATGACCTTGGTAGCTACTACAAAACTTTCCCTGTCATATCCCTTTAGTGCTTCTCCAAGTATCTTTTCAGAAAGACCTACAGTCTTGAAGTTTCCCTGCATGTTCGCCCTGTCGTATACACCTCTATAGACATCCGCAGTATCAAAAAAGTTGATGCCCAGATCATATGCTTTCCTGATAAGTTTTAAAGACGTTTCTCTGTCAACCTGTGGCTTGGTCTTTGTTCCGCTGTT
>JAJYZI010000041.1 GCA_021800105.1 Thermoplasmata archaeon | reverse complement strand
GCAGTCCTTATAAAGGAGAAATCCGTGCTCTTTGGATTCATTATCTCGTAGCTCGAAGGCAATCCAAACTCTTTATAAAGCGAAGGTGCGCCTACTACGAACGTCATCACCTCCTGGAAGCCGGCTCCGATGAAAATGGTCCGGATCCTGTCGGAGAAATCATTCATGGCGTTTGCCTTGCCGGAGAGCGGAAGCGAAATGGATTTTTCCGGTATCTCGGAATAGCGGATGCTTTTGGCGAGATCTTCTATTATATCTACCTCGCCCATAATGTCGTCCCTGAATCCCGGGACCATTATCTGGAGAGGATATGTGTCATTGACTGCCATTAGACCCATTCTTTTTAGGTCTTTCACTGCATCTTTTGGCTCCACGGGGGCACCAATCACTGCTTTCACAGTCGATAACGAGAGTCTGACTGAAGAAGCCTTCCACCAGTCAAAGTACATATCTCTAGATTCATACCAGACATCCGGGAGGGAAATTAGATACCCGAGAGCGCTGAAGTAATTCGCAAGCATCCAAGCAGCTGAACGAACCGTCCTGGTTTCAGTGCCCGTAACATCTATGAGAAATTTGCCAGTACCTCCCTCAAGCTTGGTTGTTATTCCATTTACAACAGGGGGCATCGACAGAACATTCCCTATATCGTCACTAATTATAGGAACAAGTTTGTTAGATTTAATCAGATTTCCATACATTGAACCGCGTGGGTGTGATTTCAAAATCTCCTCCGCCGTGCCATTAAAGCCGTCATAGGTGGTAAATGAGGTACTATCTCTGTTCATTCCTTGGTATGTGATAGGAAACTTGATCCCCGATCTGTCATGGATGCCGATTGAAACTTTCTTCCTGTCCTTGCCAATTGATTCATGCAACTTTTCCTGGTAGTCAATAAGATCGCCAAGATGATCGCCAATTTCGGAACCAGTGGCCTCGAACACAGTAAAATATGGTCTCAGGTTCATTGCAGACTTTTTGAATATTACCGAATCATTCGATCTGGAGAACTTAATGTCTTTTGGTGTGACAAAGCCGTAATAAACCTGGCTTGCCCTGTTAAGCGTTACAAAAGAGAACAGGTCGGGCCTGTCCGGGTTAAGCTCGATCTTAACCTCATCATCGACGCTTAATGAGTATCCCAAGATGGAGGAAAAATCGCGCCAGCGACTGATTGCCTCTTCTCCAAATTTATTTCTGATCAAATTGACCCGTTCTTTCAGAACAACCATTATTAACTCAAAAGGTGAAATCCTCTGGACAATTAACTTTTACTGAAAACTATCTTATCTTCGGCGGATGAATTGCCTAACATTTGTGAAAATGACTCGTTGCTGTTGCTTTTTTAGGAGATCATTTGAAAGTGTTTTTCTCCTATCTTGTTAAGAATTTCTGGACAAAATAGTTGTGATATAAATACCTTGCATCAAACTTATATAGATTGTAATCTTTTCTGTTTACATGGATCAGCAAAAATCCTATGTCCCGGAAGGTAAGCCGTTCAAGTTTTGCCCTAATTGCGGTGCCAAAATTGACAAAGATGCAGTCATTTGCCCTGCCTGTGGAGCCAGCCAGACAGGTACATCAGGATTTGGTTCAATAAATAATCAACAGCAAAGTACTTTTACTGTATCGGGCCGAGACCTGGATGGAATAAAGAACGTAAAAACTGCTTCTTTGCTTGGAATCATTGGTATCATACTTGGACTAGTAGGTGCACGTGCAGTTGAAAGCGCAATACTTTCCAGGGGGCTATCTGGATCTCCATTAACCGCAATTTCCGCGCTTTTCTTTGTTGCACTAATTGGTATAATAATAGGTTTCATAAGTATCCTATTATACAGGGCGGCGTTCAGGCATCTTCGGGAAGTTGATGGTCGATTTGGGACTCCATATACCTTTACAACTGTTTTCCTTGTTGGACTTGCCATTTTAATTTTGGCTCTGCTCCTTTTACTTGGCGGTGTCGCGGCTCTATCGTTAAGTCTTGTCCTGTTTGCGGCTGTTTTAGCTATAATTGCAGTCATACTTCTTGTACTTGGAGATATAATAGGTATAATACTTGGACTGTGGAGGGTTGGAGAAAGGTATGATAACACTCTCATTAAGGTAGGAGCTATTTTTTACATAATACCGTATCTTGATGTGCTTGCACCTGTCCTGGTTTTCATAGGGGCAAACTCGGTAGAGAAGAAGTTAGAGATATCACACCCCCCTTCAGATGGAACGGTCATGTGAACGATGAAATTTTTATCATTCTCTCTTTTAGAATATATATTTTCCGGGCATAGAAGCAAAACTTTTCTGCCAAGTATTATGAATTAAACAAGTGATCCAATTAACCTTGATATTTGGACTTTTCCTTGAGTTCCTCTGTGCCACCCGATATAAGCTAATATGTACCTAAAAATGAAGGAAAAACCACGGTTGCAGCAGATAAGTCCCTTTACAAGCTTAAAACCAGTCAATTCATCTTGGTATCTGTGATCAACAATTATAAACTTATAATGTAAATGCCTCTGGCTTACTGACTTTTTCTGAACCATATTTTTGTTTGGTGAATGATTTACCCAACATCCAAGAAATGTGATCTTTAGTGCCTGGATATTAGAATATAAATTGCAAAGATCAGCAGGCATATGCACCTGAAGGCAAGCCCATCAAATTTTGCCATAATTGCGGTGTTAAAATAGACAAAAGCTCGATCATATGTCCTGCCTGTGGGGCCAGCTAGACAGGTGCCTCCGGATTCGGCTCTGTAAGAGATGAACAGGCAAGCACAGTAACTGCAACTGGGAAAGACCTGGCGGGTTTGAAGCAAATAAGGAATGCATCTCTTGTAAGCATAATTGGCATAATTCTTTCTCTAGCTGGTCTAGGTACAGTCGAAAAGCTGGTGATATCTGGTATTACATCTCGTTCACCCGCATCAGCTGTATCTTTATTTTTTTTAGTTGGGCTCATAGGTGGTCTAATTGGCTTGATAAGTATAGTCCTGTATAGATCTGCATTTGGTATGCTTCTTAACATCGACGCAAGGCGTTTTGGCACTCCTTATAACTTTACAACGGTTTTCATCCTAGGTTTTGTATTGTTTATTATAGCCATGTTCTTCCTACTGGGTGGGATTGATGCAAAATCAATAAGTTTGACCTTTGGGGGTCTTATCATAATTATAATTTCAGCTATACTCATCATTCTCGGGGATATTGGTGGCATAATTTTAGGGTTGTGGCGGGTCGGTGATAGGTACGATAGCACTGCCATAGGCATAGGCGCCATTTTTTACCTAATACCATACTTTGATGTACTAGCGCCCATTTTGGTGTTCATAGGTGCGCACGCAACACAACATAAACTTAAGTTCGACCAGGCTCATAAAGAAGGAACTCTATAATGGACTGATAATAATGCTTCATTTATGTTAGTCTATTTCTTTAAAATGCAATATATCCAACTTTATTATCTGAATGCCTGCGAAAGTTAGTGATGAAAATAAAATCTCTAATCGCTCAGGCTCTGGTCTTTTCCTTTCTTCCTGGTCTTCTTGTCTTTGTCGGTGCTTCCTGACACGAGGTTTTTCATCTCCTCGTTTATCTTTCGCGCTGTATAATTCTTCAGAACAATTCTAACGAGATCCTCGAGAGATATCTTTTCTACCTGGTCCACTTCTTCCTGTACTTCATCTATTACGTTACGTGGAATAAGGAGATCGACCTTCTTCTTGGATGTGCTGGAATAGTTCCTGTCGATAAACTCGTCTACTGCCTTCCTGATAACATCGGACACGCTGTCAAAATTGAAAAGGTCGACAAGCTCCTCCAGCTTCTCCATTGTATCCTCGGAGACCCTTACAGTGATTCTATAAGGTACAGACATTTCAGTTAGCCTCACTTTTAACTTGAGTTTTCTCGACCCCTGTTGCAGATAGAAAGGTTTCCATACTTGTCAGCCGACTTATCGCTAACATTACAGAGATATATATAACTTCGCGTAATTTTCGGCTTATTGTCAGACAAAGATTATTTTGCGTTAGTAGATAAAGGTTCATGTCAATAAAGATAGGAAAGGGTGTCTACATAGCAGAAACAGCGTCAATAATAGGTGAGGTCTCAATATTCGACGGTGTTTCAATATTTGACTCCGCTGTCCTGAGAGGAGATCAAGCATCAATAACCGTAGGCGAGAATTCAAACGTCCAGGACAATGCCACAATTCATGTTGAAGTCGGTCATCCGACCATAATTGGAAAAAATGTCTCGATAGGGCATAATGCGATTGTGCATGGCGCTGAAGTCAGTGATAATGTGATTATAGGAATGGGATCAATAATTCTTACCGGAGCTGTTATCAATTCCGGCACGGTTGTTGGAGCTGGAGCTGTCGTCACTGAAAATTTTGTTTCCGAGGAAAATTCAGTGCTTATGGGAATCCCTGCAAAGACTGTTAGGAGAAGCGACGAATATCTAAGATATGCACTGGCGAACGCACAGGCTTATATTGCTCTTCGAGACGAATACTTGTCTGGGAAATATCCAAGAACAACAGGGAAGCTGTTGCGATGAGCTAGCCCTTTTCTTCAATCCTTGCAGATATTTCTTTCTAGGCAAGAATATTATAGGCATAGTTCTATACATAGGCGTGGAGTCAGACCCCAAAATAATGAAGCCACTCTCAAGAATAGAAAGGGAGTTGCATGACCTTTCAGAGGCTGTAGAGGGAAAATTATCCGAGAAGGAGATGGAAAGGCTTATTTCAATGCTGTCAGATGATCCGGCATTATTAGATTATCTTGTCGTTGATGATTCTGCTGCAAACGACCTGACCTCGCTTTTCGCAGGAAAAAAGTCCTCTCTTGATCAGATCCAGAACCTTAGGGCGAGGATTCAGGCAATGTCAGGTGGAGCAGGACTCATTTCCTTTCTAGACATGTGCATTGCCCTCAAGGAAAACAGGTTCGAGGATATTGTACCTATAGTAAATAAGGAGTTCGGAGGCAAACCCAAAGGAGCACCACTCAGGTTTCTACTCGCAAACGCAGCAAACATACCAGATAAGCTGTTCCTCTCGAATCTTTTCTCTGGCTACAATATATATGAATTCGATACACTTTCCGCTTTACTGGCAAAGAAACCAGATTACAGCGAGATAATGTTGATAACGGAGAATTTTAACAAACATGGCAACAGGAAGGCAGCGATAGAGTTTCTTTCGTCAGCAATTGCAAAGAACGATGATCCCAGACTGCCAATCGATCTTGCCTCGCTATTGCTGCAGGAAGGAAAGCGATCAGATTCTCAGGCAGCTATTCGTGGGGTTGACTTTGATGCCATTGAAGACAGCAACTATCTTGCAAAATATATTGAGATACTCATGGAAACTGGGGATCTGAAGATGGCCCTTAGGGCAGTCAATCATGCATCATATATCTTTAAGAATGAGCCCAGGTTCATTACACTGCATTCCAGATGCCTTCGAAAGATGGATCGCTGCTCAGATGCACTTGAACTAATTGACCAAAGTGCGTCATTCAGCCAGAATCAGGACGTTGCTGCTGAACGTGCGGAAGTCTTGTATGAACTTGGCCGTTACCAGGAATATGTGGATACGCTAAAGAAAGCGTACCCCCAAGGCATCCCGGAAGGAACAACGAAGTTACAATACATTGATGTGCTTGTCCGTCTCTCTCTATTCGATGAAGCCCTCAGGGAAATAAATTCTTCATTGTCTATCAACCGCAGCAACGCCGGGATCCTAAGAAAAAAGTTCCAGGTGCTTTCCCTGCTGAACAATTACTCTGAAGCATATCAGACTGCGGAACTGATAGTTGCAGCCGATCCAAAAGACAAGGAAGCGGCCCAGTTCATGCTTGGTCAACTTTTCAGGAGTGGTAATTATGGGAGCTTCATTGACAAGTACTCCGCACTTAAGGCAGTTGATCTGAGCAGCGTGGAAAACCTCCTAGTGGCATCCCTTGTTTACAGCGGTGAGCTTGCTGAGGCGGTCAAGCACATTGAAGGAAAACCAGCCCTGCTTTCGTCTCCGGATGTCATAGACTCAATTTTCTTCTCAATACGTGAGGAGGAGCAGTTACAGAAACTGATCGATCTCGCATCAAGCTCAAGCAGGCTTGCACTCATTACCCTTTACAAGATCAAGGGCAAGTACATACTCATAGACGATTCTCTCTGGGACATGATAAGGCAGACAAAGTCAGAGGCGGTTGTCTGGACCGCGGTCTCTGTCGCCGTTAACTTCAAGAACAGAACAAAGCCGGAACTCTTATCTAGCCTGCTCGCCAGCAAGGCATTTGCAAATGTTAGCAACCTTGTTGATGCCATCACCCTAGTCTACACAGGAAAGTACACCGAGGAGATGACTGACAGCAGGAAATTCATGTATCCGCTTTCACAGGCACTTATAGATATCAGGGAAGTAAAGGCAGCATCCGCCCTTCTGGAAGCATCAAGGGATCCAAAGAAATCTGACCCGTTTTACCATTACCTTCTTTCTCGGATACAGCTACAGGACGGTGATACCGGATCCGCACGCAAAAGCATAATGAGGGCCATAGGTCGCCTCACAAACCGCGACTTCCTGACTCATGCAATCAGGGTTGCGATTCTAGAAGGTGACTCCGACACAATCCTGCTTATGATTGACAGGATAATTGAGATGAAGGAACAGGATTACGTTGACCTCTCCCAGCTCTACAAATACCTAAGTGACTTGAGCCTCGCGGAGCTGCAGAACAAGATAGTGGAAAGATTTGATCGCGTTGAATCAAAGAACCTGTGGATAGAAAGGATGAGACGGGACAGGTACATTCGTGAAAACGACCTGGGGGAAGCTGAGAAAGTTTCAAGAAAAATTGTTGTCAGCAAGTCAAAGATTATAGACGATATCAAAAAACACGCAGAGTTGCTGGAATCGGCCAAGAAGGATCAGGAAAGAATAGAATTTCTGCAGGAAGCGCAGGGCAACGTTCAGGATCCCCAGATCGATCTGTGGCTTGGTGACTACTACATGATCAACAAGAACTACGAGAGGGCGATAGAGTCGTACAAGAAGGCAGAAGCAAAGGGAATGAAGGAAAGCGAAATTCGGAATCTTCCGGAGGCACTCATTGAAGTGGGCGAATACGATGCCGCAGAGAAGCTTCTAAAGTCAGGTCAGGAAAACGAGGTATCCCTGATAAAGCTGTATCACAGGACTGGCAGGATCCAGGAGGTGGTTGATCTTCTCAAGAGGGTCAACGTAAAGAACAAGGAGGAAGAGGCTTCCATACTTTACATATCACGTATATTATGGGTCAACAGGCAGATCCGCGACACCATGATACAGCTTTTCCATGAAACTTCCAGCCTGTTTCTTGGTAAGATCATATCACAGCGACTGCTGGAATCCAGAGATTTCATTGGTGCAGAGAGGGTCATGCGGGAAATACTAAAGAAATATCCCGAAGACGTCGAGAATCTCCGTAACCTCGGTGACTTACTGGTGGAAATAAACCATCCAACAGAAGCCGTCTCGATCCTGATGAAGGGGACGAAATACATAAAGACAAAAAACGACATGGAGGATATAGTCAACAGGATCTGCAGGATATATTACGAGACAGGGGAATATAACCTTCTCACGGATTTCTTCAAGAAGAACCCGCAGATCCTCAATTCAACAAATATTCAATGGATCATTCGGTCTTATATAGAAACGGGCGACTTCGACACTGCGGATAAGCTTGCGGGGCAATATCATGGTGCCCTCCTAAAAGAGGACAGTTTCCACGAGTTGATAGAGGAGATGAACCTGAAGAAGGAATTTCTCTCTATTCTTGGCTATGCAGCTCAGGTTTTCAAGGTTGAGTACAAGATAGGAAAGATACTCACTTCGGAAGAGATGGTTTACACTGCAGGCATTCCTCTTGATGCGGTGGAACGTGTTATACAACTGATCAACAGCGACGAGTACTACAGAGCATCCGATGAGCGTCTTTATGAAATGGTCTCAAAGGATGTCATCCAGCGGGCGGTGAAGAAGAGCACCGTTGAGACCATAAACGACCTGAAGATATTTGTCATCTTCAACAATCTACCGAAAAGGGATGTGATTCTGTCCAAAAATGTCTATTCGTTCATAAAGAAGTGCATTTCACAGAAGCGCGATCCTATGCTTAATGATCCTGCATCAAATACGCTCCTAAGATCGGCAATCAAGCTAGGTCTCAGGCCCGAGCCGCTGGATGTGGCATATAACCTGAATCTTGGCATCTCGGATGCCATGGATATAATAGCGCTAATGGAATACGTGGCGAAGCTCAACTCATAGTGATTATCGTGCAGTACATTAACAGCTTTGACCGGCAGGAAGTGAAGGATATCCTGGCTGCTGTATTGGTCCTGACAGCAGCATTCACGATCATATATTATAGAGACATAAACTTTCCAAGAACAGGTCTCGGTTATCTGATCCTGTTCGGATTTGCTCTACTGACTGTCCTGACAGCTTTTTTAATGCACGAAATGGCTCATAGGTACATGGCGAGGCGGCTTGGAGGCTTTGGCAGGTTCAGGATCTGGGTCATGGGGGCGCTTCTTGCGCTTGTCACATCTATTTTAGGCATCCTCTTTGCAGCTCCCGGGGCCGTCTATGTATCAGGAATATACTCGGCAGAAACAAATGGGAAAGTATCCCTCGCCGGTCCCGGCACAAACATGATTCTTGCCGCGATATTCTACGCACTTTACCTGGTTCTTTCGCCTTTCACGGGATATGCCTTCCTTCTGGGATTCGTAGGCGCCCTCAATTCATGGTATGCTGTCTTCAACCTAATCCCTATCCCTCCACTCGATGGATCCAAGGTCCTAGCATGGGACAAGACCATCTATATAATAGCAATAGCGGCGGCCGTCCTTATGAATATTCCCGGCCTCTATTTTGGCATCATCTGAGTCCTTCAAGCACAGATGAAGAATCACCCGGATCTGGCGATACGAAAAATATTGAATTCCTCCCGACCTCTATCTTATATGGAATCCTGAACTTGTAGGATTTTCCTCCTATCTCCAGGACAGCTGAATCCGCGTTTTTCATTTGGGGCCATATCCTTTCGGAAGGGCTAATAATTAAGCCAATAAACAATGGCTCGTCAGATGCCACGAAATAATGATCTATCTTCACTTTATCCTTCCCATGGTCCGATGGAATAACGACGTTTATCACAGCAAGAATATCATATGGATCGATAAATAAGGTTTCGAAGAACGATACATAATGGTATAGGAAATAATGCAGAGAAAGGATTTATACAGTCAGAAAATACAGGGGAAGTATCTGCCTGCAAGGCAGTTAGCGTAGAGGTAATTTAATGTCTAGTCGAAATACATGCTCATCGTGCGGGGAAGGACTGGTAGAAGCAGGATTCTCGATCTTCGAATGCCCTTCCTGCGGCCAGGAAGAAATCGGTAGATGCAACAGCTGCAGGGAACATTCAACGAAGTATGTCTGCACAAAATGTTCCTTTGTGGGGCCATAGGTGAATTAAAATGGGAGATGTAGCGGTTGTTCTCAAGATACTTCCGAGTGACAGCGACGTAAACGTAACATCCATGATGGAATCCGTTAAGGAAGCACTCGAGGGCATTTGCGAACTCAACAAGATCGAGGAACAGGAAGTTGCATTCGGATTGAAAGCCATCAGGCTTGAAGTTATTGTTCCCGACGAAGAGGGTAAAATTGGGGCAGTAGAATCAAGACTGCAGTCAGTTGATGGCGTGGGTCAGGTTGACACTGACGAGGTTACCCTGGTTTGAATTTTTCATAAATGTTTTTCACTTTAACGATCCTGAACATCTTTTTTCTTGTAATATTCCTGCTTATTTTTGCCGGCTTGCTGGCCTTGTCCTTCCGGCCCGCTTACAGGGATCAGGTTTTCGATGATTTCGCTGAAAACGTCCTGGTGATACTTCCATGCAAGGGAAAGGATGTTACCCTATACGAGAATATCACTTCGCTCTTGGAACAAGATTATCCGAACTACCGGATCCTTGCGGTGGTAGATTCGATCTCCGATCCTGCTATGCAGGCTATCCACGATCTGAAGATTGATTACCTCGTAAGCAAGTCTGAATGCCAGCATTGCAGCGGTAAGGTCAGGGCAATTGCGTCCGCAATAGAGAAATTTCCAGAGGTTGCGGTATATGTGGTTGGAGATTCTGACGTAACATTCCCGAAACAGTGGCTGACTAAGCTTGTAAGACCGCTGGGATCTCCCAGGATTGGGGTCAGCACAACATTCCCACACTTTGTGCCTACTGGTGGTATATGGTCAAGGATAAAGTCTGTCTGGGGTCTTGTCGGTATAGGCCTTATGCAGTCCAATCTTACGCGATTTGTATGGGGCGGTTCAATGGGCTTCCGGAGAGATCTCTTGGATCCAGAGGACATTGAATACTTCAAGAGGCACATCTCGGATGATGTCGCCATCATGAGGATTGCCAGGAAAAAAGGGCTCGATATCTGCTATGTGCAGGCAGCAGCTCCAATGATAAACTCTCCCGATGATTACAGAACCTTCAGGGAGTGGTCAAACAGGCAGACAGCTCTTTCGATTAGCGCAAGCAGATCCATTCTCAGATACGGGGCTCTTTTTTACTCTTCGGAGATCATACTTCTGATTGGTGGAATTGTCTTTTCATTTTTTTTCACGCCTGTTTTCCTCTTCCTTTTGGCCCCTTATCTCCTCTTTGCTTATCGCAACGTCAAGAATCACCACAATGGCGGGTTATATGTATTCCTTATTGCCCTGATTATACCATTTATTTCCATGAGCAACCTGATCAAAGCAGCTAGAATGGATGTGATACAGTGGCGCGGCTCTGAATATGACCTCACGAAGCAGCCCTGAAATCCTCAAATTATTATATTGCTGAATCATCAATTGTACATGAAATCAGGACAGAAAAAGAGGCTGTT
>JAJYZI010000040.1 GCA_021800105.1 Thermoplasmata archaeon | reverse complement strand
AGGGAGTCTCGACTTCAGGAGTTACCTTGGTACCATCATAAAATGTTAAATCAGAAGCCTGATGGCAGACAGCATCCATATGTGTGCCGGACTGATCTGTCATGACGATAAGACCGGATGAACTGGTTCTTGGCCCGTTCTTTTCCGGAATATAATAACTTTCATGGTGCCTGTAAAGGAAGTAGTTCAATCCTGGTTGTACAGGATCGAACGCAGGCATCCCAGGGTATCTCTCGTGTTCGAGGTCATATATTACGGTATCGTCCTTGAACATTGCCAGAAATTCTTTCATCTTTAGAACCAACCTGATTCACCTCTTAACACTTGGAACATTATTTTGCAACGGTGCCCTTGACTTTATCTCTATTGCCATGTAATTAGAGTCAGACTTAGCCGAGGCAGTATGTGAAACTCCCCTAGGAATGAGCAGCATATCCCCTTCCTTCAACTGATATGTACCGCTTTCCGTCTTCCACTCTGCGGTACCCTTCACGCAGATAATGACTTCATCGAAATCCATATTCCTATGCCAGAACGGCATTGTCGCCCTTCTCTTTGAGAGTTCTATGTTTATCCCGTCGCCAGTCAGAAGCTTCATCGTCGGGCCGTCAGGAAGCTCCATATTAGGCGGGGTTAGTTTACCATACTGTATTAGCTCCGATTTTGAACCGATTTCAAGAACTTCATTTTCCTGGTCT
The DNA here is from genome assembly GCA_021800105.1 of Thermoplasmata archaeon. Taxonomy (GTDB): domain Archaea; phylum Thermoplasmatota; class Thermoplasmata; order Thermoplasmatales; family Thermoplasmataceae; genus UBA582. Next base: position 10,758 of record JAJYZI010000040.1, on the reverse strand, counting down.
CTGCTAAAAACTACATTTATTCCCTTTGAAGTCAGCTTCTCCCTTATTTTGTCACTCATATATTACCCTTGATTAGTAGAGTGATTGGCTCTATAATATTTTTTAACTCCTGAGTGTTTAATAAAATGAAAGTTACCAAAGGAAAAAATAAGCCTTAGTTGCATTCTCCACAATCATGAAGAATATTGATGTACATTCCCATATGTTACCCGCAGAATCGATCGATGAACTCGGAGGGAAGATAGAACCGGTTGATCAAGGGAACCTGTATAACATAAAGGTGATTGGAAAGTCAGTAACCCCCGTGACGAAGGGTTTTTATGACATAAGAGAAAGAAAAATAGAGATCGCCAGATTTGGAATAGAATCACAGATCGTTTCACCTACCCACCATCTTTTTATGTATGGTGAAGACATAAAAAAGGCTCAACGAAGTTCTAGGATACAAAATGAAGGAATAGCAAAGATATGCAAAGCGAACCCTGACACATTTTACGGGAATGCCACTTTACCATTGCAGGACTCAAAGATATCGTTAGAGGAGCTTGAACACGCTTATTCAAAACTGGAGATGAAGGGTGTAGAGATAGGAACCAATATCGCAGGTAAGAACCTAGATGACGAATCTCTTTTTCCGGCCTATGAACGCCTGCAGGAGCTCAATATGCCCGTATTCGTGCATCCAAACGATTTCCTAGGAAGGGAGAGACTGGAAAAGTACTACATGGGGATAGTCGTTGGAACTCTTGCTGAAACAACTGTTGCAGTTTCGAGCATATTATTCGGAGGAATAATGGGAAAATTTCCACGACTTAAAATGATATTTTGCCATGGGGGAGGCGCTATTCCTTACCAAATAGGCAGGTTGAAACATGCAATCGGTACAAGAAATGAATTCAGCAAGAGCACGCCGGATATAGATAAATCCATGAAAAACATCTATTTTGACACAGTTGTTTTCTCAAACTCCTCGCTAAGTTTTCTCGTAAAGGAAAATGGAGCGGAAAACGTCGTCTTGGGGACAGACTATCCTTTTAACATGGGCAACTGGGATTCCTTCAACGATCTGGAAAAAACAAAGGAAATAAGCAGAAGAGAGAAAGATTTGATAGAATTTAACAATGTAAAAAAGCTGTACAGACTATAAATAGGGTTAGGGGTGTTTAACCCTCATTTTCTTGACTTAATGAATTTTCTCTGCGCATCCTGAACAGCATCTACAATCTGTTGATATCCCGTGCACATACAGTAGTTGCCGTGAAGTTGCTCCCTTATCTCATCCCGCGTCATTTCTGGATTGTTTCTAATAAGATATCTGGTCATCATCAGGAACCCAGGTGTGCAATATCCACACTGCATTGCGGAATGTTCCCTGAACGACTCTTGTTCTATGCTGTATTTACCATCTTCCAATTCTAGTCCTTCCACGGTTGTCAAGTCTGCCCCTTCTGCCTGGACCGCAAGTATCTGGCAAGACTTTACTGGTTCACCGTTCCAAAGTATTGTGCAAGCGCCGCAGTGGGCTGTATCACAACCTATATGCGTCCCCTTCAGCTTGAGATTATCGCGAATAAAGTGAACAAGTAAAGTTCTTGGTTCAACTTCCCCTGAATAATTTTTACCATTTACTTTCATCGATACAGTTACCATTTTATCGCTGCCTCCCTTTTGTTATAAGACTTTCAAGCATTCTCATCAGCATCCCACTCAAGACATACTTTCTGTATTCTGATCCTCCATGGAGGTCGCTAATCATATCTATTTTGGAAATTGTGTTTTGTATTATTTGGCCAAGATCTAATTGGGCTGAGGTTTTTCCAATTATGGAACTTTCAATATCCTTCAGTCTCTTTGGCCCTTCCGACGTGGCACCGATAGCTACTCTTATATATTCTACTTTACCGTCCTTTGCCAGTCTTGCCGATGCTGCTACAGATGCTACGGCAAAATCCGCCTTTCGTCTTGCATATTTTTCAACTGCGAAATTTTCAGTGTTTTTTTCAATCTCTACTTCAGTTAATATCTCCCCATCCTGTATCTCTGTTTCGAATGGGCCTTTTATAAATTCCTCGATGTCCAGGCTTCTTTCTTCACTCTTTGACTTCAGGTGAACCTTCGCATTGAGCGCCATAAGAGTAGGCAGATAATCTGCGGCAGGATCTGCCTCACAGATGCTCCCACCTATGGTTCCCCTGTTCCTTACTTGTAGATCCGCTATCTTCTCGGCAGTGGAAGATAGCATTGGAAGATTCTCTCTCACTATTGGATTATCAAGAATCTCATGATGATTTACCATGGCGCCTATCCTTACTTTATGCTTGTCTTCAAGCTTCACATGCTTCAATTCTGGTATAAAACCTATATCTATTAGAGAGGAAGGCTCGAAAATTCTAAGCTTCATCATTGAAAGGAGACTCTGTCCACCAGCTAAAACTCGAGAACCTTCCATAGAAGAAATAAGCTCTATTGCTTCCTCAAGTGTCTTGGGTCTCATATATTCAAAGTTGGACGGGTACATTTTTACCTCACCCCACCGCTGATTCTTTTAAATTCATTGCTTTGTTTAATCCAATTCCATATCTTCTCTGGAGTAACCGGCAATTCAGTGATCCTCACATTAAATGGCTTTAAGGCGTCCTCTATTGCCCCAGCGACTGCTGCAAGTGATGTTATGGCTCCACCCTCGCCAACTGCTTTTGTCCCGAGTACTGTGTTTGGTGCAGGGGATTCCATCATTTCGATTCTCAATTCAGGTGCCTCCATAGCAGTGGGTTTCAGGTAATCTCCAAACGTCAGAGAGAGGTTGATTCCTTGCTCATCGAAAACAAACTCCTCATACATTGCTCCTCCAATGCCGCTCACCGTGGAACCAATCGCCAGTCCCTCGACTATGATAGGATTAATTACTTTTCCTGCGTCGTGCACTATACTGTAATCAAGTATTTTCACATTCCAGTTTTCCGGGATGACCTCTACATAACATACATGCACGGAGTTTGAGTGAGTTAACTGGACGTTAAAGTCACTCCTCACGAACGGTTTTGCTGTTGGATTCACATAAGCTGCTACGACCTTAAGGCCCGGTTCCTGATCCTTCGGGAATGAAAGTAGCCTTCCATACGATATTTTTGCAAGCTCCTTGAAACTGAGTAGCTTTTCTGCTGTTTGAATGTTCTTGCAAACATAGCCCTCCTTCAGAAATAGAGATTCCTTTGGTTCTTTTAGTACGGATGAAGCTATGCTTAATACCTTGTTTTTCAATTGTTCTGAAGCTTTCAACACTGCACCAATGTAAACGTCGTTGAAAGCGTTCGAATAGGTTCCAGCATAAGTGAGATGACCGAGAGTGGAGTCGAACGATGCATCAACTACTATTTCACTTGGCTCAAGGCCAAACACATCAGAAACTACCTGTGCTATCGTTGTGACATGCCCGGTTCCTATTTCAGGGCCATTCATATTAACCTTAACCACTCCATCTGGGGCAATCTCAACGGTGGACATCTGTCCGGCCCCATTGTAGTCTGGCTGGTCCGCCTTTGATAAGAAATAGTACCCAAGGTTTGATGTACCGGGTTCAATGCCTTCTGCCAAACCTATACCTATGTATCTGCCCTCTTTCCGAAGCCTTGCCTGCTCCTCTCTCTTTAAATTATAATCTGAAAGCCTGAGTGCCCTCCTGAGGGTTTCAGGATAGTTGCCGCTTTCATAAACCTCTCCCGACGCCGTAGTGTAGGGCATTTTTTCGGTTGGTATGAGATTTTTTTGCCTTATGGCAATCTTATCAAGTTTAAGCTCATCTGCGGCAATGTCCATCATTCGTTCAATAACAAAAGACATGAACGGCTTGCCAACTCCCCTGTCCTGAACTATGGGCGGATCATTAGTGGCTACGCTTCTATATTCGAACGAGAGATTTCTAATTTCGTAGACACCGCTCATGTTTGCGAATTTTATAAGTGAATAAAGAGCCGCCACATAGGGCCAGTTACCATCTGCCTGCCAGTCACTAAGTTTGACACCTAGGATTTTCCCATCCTTCCTCATTGCAAATTCAGCATCCATGAACCCCCTAGGCCTGTGGAAAGCGTAGAGATTCTCCATCCTGGTCTGTACCCATTTTACCGGCTTTCCGCAAAGTTTGGCAGCCAGACCCATGAGTGCAACGAAGTGCCATATTGCGAGTTTGTTCCCAAATCCGCCGCCTACAGGTGGAACTATAAGTCTTATCTTTGAAGCAGGTATTTTTATTGTCCTCTCCACGGACTGAACAGTTCTCCCTGGTTGCTGGTCAGTGGCATATACTAGGAGTTCTTCACGGGTCTTGTCGAAATAGGCATTCACGTTCCATGTTTCCAGTGGCGTGGACCCATACCTCTGTATCTTCAAGCGTTGTTTAACTATCTTGTCCGCTTCTTTGAACGCCTTATTAACGTCACCAAATTCAAAATGATCGAATATTAACTCGTTGCTACCGAGTTCAGGATAGATCAACGGCGCATCTTTCTTTAGCGCCTCTTCAATGCTGGAAACAACTGGCAACGGCTCGTATTCAACTTCTATCAAACTGACGGCATCAGCTGCTATATACTTGCTTTTCGCAACAACAAGTGCAACTGGCTCACCCATAAATCTTACTTTATCTACTGCAAGTATGTAATGTGAAGTTGGAGACTTTGTAGCCGCCCTTGACGACATCGGGTTGGTCAATGACTTAATTTCCTTTCCTGTCAAAATCAGTATAACGCCCGGGACCTGGAGCGCCTTTGAGACGTCAATCCTGACGATCTTGGCATGAGCATAAGGGCTCGACAGCACTGCAGCATAGTGTTGATCTGCAAATTCAATGTCGTCGGCGTAGCCTCTAATACCCTTAATAATTTTGAGGTCTTCAAACCGTAAAACCCCTTTACCAACATTTTTTGCACTAAAAGATGATTCCGAATGGGCTGTAACCTGCTCCTGTGTACTCAATTTGCTCATATCTCAAGTATCGAAAGTTTCTATTTAAATTGTATCTCGTCGTCTCCGTCATTGAAAAAACATTCTTGCTCTGTTATAGCACATGATCCTTTCGAGCTTGGGTGTGCTGCTTTCAGAAATTTCTCATTTTTTTTTCAAAAAAAGTCGAGGCATGTCATTCAGAGAAAAAGTAAATATTAATTGTTTTGTTAGATGCAAAGGTCTGCTCTTTCCGTAAGGTACTATGACTCGAAACACAGGAAAGTATCTGCTCAATAAATCCGATCACTGGGATTTTAAATTTTCTCCAAAACTATGCCTTTTGTTTTGCCCCATTCAGATTTGCATCAATGCTGTCAAACATTTGCTTTATTATTTTCTGCGCTTGGCTCGACATTACTCTTTGTCCTAGTGAACCGATTTTCCCACCGACATTAACTGTGGCAGACCAATTCATCGTAGTCTTACCGGAAGCCTCAATAAGGTCCATTACTGCAACCAGGTCCATTGTACCGCTTTTCCCTGATCCACTTCCAGTGAACTTCGCGTGCTTGCCGACTTCGCTTTCGACTAACTTGAATTTTATAGTGAAATCATCTTTGATAAAAGCAACTCCGGCTCGAACTAAGACTATAAATTCCACATCAGATACCTTATCGAGTTTCTGCAATCCGGGGATACACAGAGAAAGCTTTTCCGGATCCATCAAAAAGCTATAAACATCATTAGAGCTAACGCCAACTTCAAATGTCCCTTTAAAGTCCATAATTTTCTCACCCAGTGGCAAGTGGGATATCCTATTATTGAACATAATAGTTTTCTATTCGAAAGCTAGGTAAATAACTCCACGAGTTAGAAAAATACGAATTTTAAAGCAGATTTCATGCTAATGATAGTTTATAACTTATTTTCTTTACGTCTTCATACACGTGAAATAAGCGTTTGCAACTCCAAGGTTGGATCTTATTTTATAAAATGAATCCGCCAACATAGAAAGGAGATTTGGTACGGTTCTGGTCTCTCAACCGAAGCACGTACCTATTATAGCTTATTTATCACTCTAGCTAATAATACCTCCATTGATTAAAGAAGGGATTTGCCATAATGAATTTGATTAAACGGAAGCGCATTAATTTAATCTTGATTCAGTCTACCTTCACCTTAGTCCCTTTAGTTTCCTTGAGCCCAAACAGACCACCAAATTGGAATACCACACCTACCAGCATTGCTATGGATACTGCAACTCCAACCATCTTTATTCCGCCAAGTCCGTCATAGAGCACAGGGATTAGCAGAGTTGCCATAGCACCTGCAATCCCTCGTCCAACCATATATCCAAATCCGGTCGCAGTAGACCGCATCCTTGTAGGAAAATGCTCACTCCACCATACGCCATACTCCCCAGAAATTCCCTGTGCCAGCGAGACTATGGTGTAAGCATATAGCAACGGAAATGCAAAGAGTACGATATATGGAATTTTTTCCAGTATGATAAATAAAAATAGAATCGCGGCAATTATGTAAACAAGACCATAACTTATGGCTGTTATTTTTCTTCCGAATCTGTCTGCCAGGATACCGTTTATCATATAGAAGGGGACTGCAATCGACTGTCCTACGACTAATAGGAGCGTGTATTGTGCCGGTTTCAAACCGTAAACTACGGCCAATAAGGTCGGCATATAACTAGAATAGGAGAAGTATATGAAGAGGTTGGCAGAACCAATCAGTAAAACGATAAGAGTCCATCTCCTTACTTCTGGAGTGAATATATCAACAAGCGGTATCTTTTCTTTCTTCTTCATTTCTGGAGAACTTTCTACTTCCTTGTGATAAGCAAGCCAGTACTTCGATTCCGGAACAAAGAACATTACCACAAATGTACTCGCAACACCTATTATGCCGGCAATCAAAAACGAGTATCTCCAACCTAGTGATGCTCCGAACACCGAAATGGCATATCCTGAGACTATAGCCCCGACTATTGAGCCTATTATAAAGAATCCCTGCAAAATACCCCCTCCTGTAGCTCTTGTCTTAGGTGACCACACCTCAGTTATCTGGGCAAATCCAATTCCCCATTCTCCTCCAACACCAAGCCCCTCAACTGCCCTGAGAAGGTAAAGTTGCCAGAGTTGGTTAATTCCAGCAGTCAGAAGAGTAGAGACACCGAACACAGCTATTGCCAATATCAGCCCGGTCCTTCTGCCATATCTGTCTGCAATGTTACCAAAAAGAATTCCGCCAAATGCTGAAAATATAAGGCTTATGGTGAGTGCTATCGCTATATCTGCAACTGATACCTTGAATTCGGATGAAAGAGCCAAAAAAAGATAACTAATAATGACCAAGTCCATTCCATCAGCGAAGTGCCCAAACATTATTCCAGAAAGTGTACCTGCTGTCTCTCTCCGAGTATATGTCAAAGATTCTACCATAATATTCCTAAAAAACGTACATAACATGCGTATTTAATGCTTTTCTAGAAGGGTTTATAGACACATGCTAATCTGGGTCATGGAAGGACGTTGGACATCGGAAAAGAATTCACCTTTTACTAGATAAAATGGTGAACTACATTTCTAAGATGAAAAGTTAAAAAAAAGTGTTCTCTAATCAAGTCAAAGCAATGTTTTAACGACTAACGAGCTTCCTTCCCTAAGACATATACCTGGAAAAGAAAAAGTAGATTCCTTAAGTGATGACTTTATTGAAATCAGTAAAGCTAAGACCCAAAAGCAACTATTCAAAGGGCAAGCCAATAAAAGTGCAAGTGTTCAAAAATTTTCCAATCAATAACTTTTCCATCTACCCTTCATGGACTTTTCCAGGTTTCTAAATGTTTCCTTTTTCATGTCTTCTGAAACGGTGCAGGATTCTGAGAACTCCCCAATTCTCTCGTATGGCACGACCGCAAATATTATGCCTCTGGAGTTGGTATAACCTGATGCTGGGACGGATTTTGGCCTAAGCGGGTCAACACCGCTAGCCCAAGCCCTCCTAATAATACCAATTTCCGAGGGATCCGCACGCGAACACATTGCCCACAGCACGTCATCCATATCATACGGGTCCACGTCATCGTCAACAACTACCACCCACTTTCCCATGTAGGCAGCGCTTCTTGTTTGAGATGCCAGATATCCAGCCTCAGTAGCATGACCAGGATAGGATTGCTTAATCGAGACCGCAATAAATTGCCTGCCTACGCCAAATGGAGGAGTATAGACTCCTTTTACGCCTTGAATGCCATTCTTAACCATTTCATCATAAATTAGAGCAGATCTCCAGATGCTTCTCCAGAATGCATGATCGTTGTAAGCACCTTTCGACATTGCTGCTCCCAGCATCACAGCGTCGTTTCTGTAATATAGAGATTTTACTTCAACAAAAGGCTTCTGCTTGGCATCGCTTGCGTAATATCCAGTCCACTCACCGTGTGGTCCTTCCAACCTTGTCTTATCTGGATACACGTAGCCTTCTATTGCTATTTCACAATTTGAAGGTATTGGAAGTCCTGTTACTTTTCCCTTAATGACCTTTACAGGAGAACCCTTAATTGCCCCCTGGTACTCGAGTTCAGATACACCAGCCGGAATCTCACTTCCTGCAAGTATATAACAGAGGGGATCTGGCCCGAAAACCATAACGACAGGCATCGGCATATTTTTCTGAAAATATTTATTCATATGCATCGTACCGTGTTTTCCACGTTCCGCATTTATGCCGACAACATTTTTCTCGAATAACTGCGCTCTGTATGATCCCACATTTATCTTGCCATCATCTGGATCCTTTGTGATTACAGCCACACCAGTACCGATAAAGCGTCCACCGTCTTTCGCGTGCCACAGCGGTGTTGGGAATTTCATAAGATCAACATTGTCACCAGTTTCAACGTTCTGCATCAATTCTGATGATTTCACGTACTCTACAGGGAAAGAGCCAGCTTCACGTTCCCACTTATTTGGCATCCCCCGGAGATGTTCGATAGTCTCCTTTATTGACAGATTAACATCAAATCCAAATGTCATGTTAAAGAGTTTAATATTTCCTACAGAATTTGTCATCACTCTAAATTTTGTTTCATCATAACCTTTTATCTTGTCAAACAACAATGCAGGACCATTATTTTTTGCATTAATCTGGGCTATCGCAGATAATTCTAGTTCTGGGTTGATACCATTTAGATGCACAAGTTCCCCGAGTTCCTCAGCATTCCTAATCCAATCCCTCACATCTTGCCATTTATTCATTTTAAACTTAGTTATGATAGTTCTTGAAAATTTAACCTTTTCCGATAATAAACCAAAGGCAGAATAGCTTATTTCAGCAATACCATTTCAACATAGAGCACGTGAATCGCCTGTTCGCCGGCCTCACATCTCAAGGCGAGAGAATTTTCTTACCTCAGACTTGAGTCACTTCCTCTTCATGCCCTAGCTGCACGGCATATATCGGGACTCGGAGGAACGGTCTCGGCGAGGCTTGACACAAATCTTAATGGTGTTCGGAGGGCTCTCAGCATCGTAGAGATTTTCTCCCTTGCAGAAAGCCTTGGAGAAATCTGGTAGCTCATTGAAGCCTAACCAACGATGACCTACAGTCGGCCCCGGCGGAGGAGAAGACTTGGTATAAACTAATCCTTGGTCCACATTTTAGCGGGGATTGAGGAAGAGAAGGATCTTCTGTATGACGTGTCATACATTCCTGCTCATATCTGAGATATTTGTCTCCTGAAATCATGCGGCGCATAAATGGCATAATGAGTCAACTTTATTCAGGACCAGTCATTTCGAAATCATGATTCGTACCGGTGGGTTATTGCCATATTTGCAGAGCCAGAAACAGCCAGATAGCATTCTCAAAGTCTCCTGGTCCTGGTATAACCAAGCTCAGGGTACTGTAGCTTGGGCATTCGTTAACGGAACATCCTCTGTGAAATCCTTCGTGCTGCTCAGGAATTCATATTATTTTGGTAACGCTTTCTGGCCAGTATATCTAAATAATAAGAGCTTCAATGTCAATTTTACCGCTAAACCTGTTCCGCTTGTCGATAATGGAACTGCGTCCAACTCAGCACCCATCGCCGTGATAACCTTTCCGGGGAAGGAAGAAATAATTGCCTTCGTATTTACCCTCTCAGCAGGCCAGTCATGGTCAATCCTGGAAGGGGGGTTTTCTGCCACAAGCCCACCATCCGGATACTCTCTTATAGGATTGACATACAATGGCAGTTCGCAGCAGTGCATAACATATGATGAAAAGCAGGTATCCGACTGGGACACGCAAACCGGGACCACGCTTCTGGGCTATAAACCGAACCCGTCAACGTTCGATTCTGCAACATTCAGTTGTGCTGGGAAATTTATTGCACTTTTCCAGGATATAATAAAAGCAGGCAAATGCCCCTGATTTTTCCTTTCATTCTTAGAAAACATTTACATATATTAATGCCCTGAGATATCAGTGAAACATACACAGTCTTGCCCTAAATGCTCCGGGTCAGGCTTGGTTCGGGGTGAAGAAGGTATTGATGATATATGCAAAGAATGCAACGGGAAAGGTTTTATCACATTTACATCAAAAGAGAAGGTTCTAGAATCTTCGTTCATGAAGATAGTTATCCTTAGCGTTCTGTTCCTGATAGTTTTCTATTCACTTTTCGGAATTAGCATAACCATTTTCAGGTTTAACTTCACGCTTGAAATAATCCTGCTCTTCATAGGCCATGCAGCATTAGCAACTATACTGATCTCGTACCTTATGCTCAAGTCCCTTTCTGACGGCAGGAGC
>JAJYZI010000039.1 GCA_021800105.1 Thermoplasmata archaeon | reverse complement strand
CCATTCGGAAGAGCATCGTATTCAGCAAGAAGACCAATCACAGGATGTCCATTTCCCTTGCTTGCCTTGAACGCAGTGTTCATTCCGTCAAAGGGTTTCTGGACAGTAAATCCCCTCGCCTTCAGCTTGGATGCAAGCAATTCAGAGGATTTGACCTCCTTGCTTCCTATCTCGGCCAAGTCATATATGGATGTCGAAAGATCCACAATGTCGTTCATCATGTCTGCTGGTATGAATCCACTCTTCATGCTCATCATGATATCCGTATAGTGAATAATTTTTTTCTGAAGCAGAAACATTATTATCCGTTTTACCAAGGGCAAGATTAAAATGCTTTAAATTGTGACATCCATCATGACAAACTTTGCTTGGTTCTCCACCACAGGCGAATTTCTGAAGGAACTTGAAAATCCGGAATTCATTTCCTCATTGAAGAGAAAGTTTAGAGCATCTTTCAAGGAAGATCCATCAATTGAACTTGTTAACTCCTGGGCTTCAGAAATCGTCTTCTTGAAAAAAGCCCTCGAGGGCGTTGATGGTTCAATAGTTCTGGAATACAGGATTCCAGGCAGCGGGGAGCGGGCTGATGTTGTTGTCATCTCTGAGGGGAAAGAAAGAAATGCTGTCGTTATCGAAATGAAGGGTTGGAGAAAGGGTATTGAGAGGAGCCCGTTTCTATACGAAACGGACCAGAATCCTTCAAATCAGGTCAATCCGATTTATCAGATGCTGAATTACGTGGGCAAGATCCGTTTCACCAGCTCGTCAGGAGACTCCTTTAAGGTTGATGGGAAAGTCGTTTTGTACAATATGGATCGCAACGATCAGAAGGAGATTCTAGTTTTCAAGTCGGAAGAAAAGAGGCTCGAAAGTTACCTAAAGTCTCTTGTAACGCGATCTGGTTCAAACGGAAATGGAATAAAGTTTGTACAATCGATATATAGGCAGAACAAACCGCTTTTTGATGTCATTAAGGATCATTACCATGAGTTGAGCGAAGGTGCAATGGAAACACTTGCTGAAACTGGCTTTGGCCTTTACCTTGATCAGCTTTCTGTCTACAACAAGCTGGTTGAGGTCATTGAACACGATGAGGCAGGGCAGTTTATAATCCAGGGCGGCCCAGGATCTGGGAAAACCATGATTGCCGTGGAACTCCTTTTAAGATCTCTGTCAATGAAGAAACAGAGCGTCCTGTGTTACAGAAACAATAGAATGATTGAATCGCTGCGTAAGCTCTTTGCTTCCATTGAAAGCGGCCTTGACGGAGTTATAAAGTTCTTCTCGACAGGAAGACCGAACAACCCAGGAGTCGCTGAAAGTGGATGGCGATCTAAGCTGGATGTGGCAATTTTTGACGAAGCCCAGAGAATGACTCTTGAGAACATAAAACTGGCCGGTGAGGCTGCCAGAACAACAATATTCTTTTATGACGAAAAACAGATATTGAGCACCGAAGAACAGGGAACTTCTGAAAACTTTTCGAGGATTTATCCAAATGCAACCTTAATGAAATTGTCTGGTCTGTACAGAAATGGGCTGGAATATGGCAAATTTGTAGAAAACCTGTTGAGATCTCAACTTGATAATTCTTCCCTTACAGACTATGAACTGTATGCATTTGATGATATAACTAGGATGATTCAGGAACTGAGGATCAGGAAAAAAAGTGGAAAAACTGCGCTCGTCGCATCGTTCACCGAATCCAAGGGTGACCTTAATGACAAGCAATCAATAGAAAATATCAGGATCGGGTATCCACTGAGCTCTAATCTTGATCTCTACAGGGATAAAGACATCACTATAAAGTGGCTCATGGATCCAAAAAAGGACTATGCCCCATTCTGGGTTGACGGGCTGTCTAATAACATGGACAAATGTGCCTCTGTCTATGGCAGCCAGGGATTCGAAGCAGATTATGTTGGCCTGATCTGGGGACGCGATCTCGTAATGAGGAAGGGACGATTTGAGCTGGGAGATAATTGCGAGGATTCGCTGGGTGGCAGGCACAGTCTTAAGAGAATTTTCATGAAAGGTAAGCTTGGAGATAAGGAAGCATATGAAAAAGCCAGGAACCTTCTGATCAATAGATACAGGATACTCATGACCAGAGGAATAAGGGGGACTTTTATATTCTGCGAAGATACCGAGACTGCCTCCTTTCTACAACAGACAGTACAATCTGCCAGGAACATTCAACCAATCTCTTGATAGGTGAAGTAAATTACATTTAAGGCCGTGATTTGTGCTTCAGGTGATCTGGGTTAAATGCAATAGATCTCACTTATCTATTCAATTCATGAATTATGTGCCGGGCTTCGGGCAATATTAATTCTCTGAGGCCCAGTGAAGCGGCATCTGGCGAACCTGGAAGGCAGAATACAGCTTTTCTATTAACGATGAAGCCGGATGCGCCTGACAACATAGCTGCGGTTCCAACATCCTTATAGGACAGTTGTTGAAACTGAACCATGAAACCTGTCATTTCCTTCTCTGATATGCTCCTGACAGCTTCAATAGTCACATCATACTTCGTTATGCCTGTTCCTCCAGTTATGACGAGTATGTCGCTTTTTTCAATAAGTTTCCTGACAGCTGATGTGATTTCGGTGAAGTCGTCCTTGACGATTCTCTTATCTGCAACCTCGAACCCGGAGTTTTTCAGAATGTCATGAAGGGTTCTTCCTGATTCATCATTTTCCGGTACACGTGTGTTGCTGCATGTTAGTATCGAAAATACCGGGTCTTTGCGAGACGATATATGATCATGCATGACTCTTTACCTTCTTTTCTACATGCAAATCAAATATCCTGGTATCCGGGTAATTCCCGGTTATGTCTTTTTCTAGATATTTTGTCATGTCCCATACCGTCAGAAGAGCTGCACTGGCACAAGAAAGGGCTTCCATTTCGACGCCTGTCTTGTATGATGCCTTGACTTCGCAGACTGCTGTTATCTCCTCCTTCTTGATGTCGAATCTTACGTCAACTTTCTCAATAGGAATCTGATGGCATAGTGGAAGCAGATCTGGTGTGTGCTTTGCTGCCATGATACCCGCAACTCTTGCTGTGGAGATCACGTCACCTTTCTTTATTTCGCCCTTTTTAATGAGTTCGATTGTCGAGCTTTTCAATCTTATTTTCCCCGACGCGACTGCCGAGCGATCTACAATTTCCTTCTGTGATATGTCTATCATTCAGTACCACAGATGCATTCCTTTCTTATTAAAAGTTCAACTTATTTCATGACATTCACCAAAACATGTCATAGCCTTGGAAAGAGCAATATATCTAAAAATGCTTTACCCAACGATCTAGAATGCTCGCAAAAGTACAGACTGATCCTTTATCCATAGATAGCCTGGCTTTGCTTCAGGGGCGCGGCAATTCGGGTGCACTTGTATTTTTTGAAGGCATTGTTAGACGTAGGACTGGAGACGTAGAAATCGAGTCATTATTCTATGAATCCTACAAAGAAATGGCAGAATCCAGCATGTCAGGAATACTCCAGCAGGCAGTCAAAAGATACTCTCTCATTGATGCCGTTGCAATACACAGAATAGGCCCCATAATGCCAGGCGAACCGTCTGTGCTCGTGGCAGCATGGGCTGAGCACAGAGACGAAGCATTCAAGGCGTGCAGGGAAATAATTGACCAGATAAAAGGCAAAGTTCCCATATGGAAAAAGGACATATTAGCCGGCGGGAAATCAAAATGGCATGAAGGAGACTAGCCGCCGCTCACTGGTGGGAAGATCGCAAGAACATCATCATCGCTTACCTTTGTTTCAGGATCAGCAAATTTTTCATTCAGTGCAAAGAGAACATTTTTCTGTCCAATCATGGCAGGATGCTTTGTTCTGAGTTCTGAAAAAACTTTTTCAACGGAAGGAGTGCCCTGAACATGGTGCTCTTCCTCCTCAACTCCGGAAAGATCACGAAGTGTCGCAAAGTACCTGATTTTCATTGATCTCCTCCTTTCTCCAGTACGGCTCCCTCTTACTTGTTGCCTGAATAAATGCATTCTCTATGTCGCTGTCGTTGTGATGCTTCCTGGAAGCACCAAAAACACTCGTATAATTATCGCTCCTCATAAGGCAAGGTTTTAGCTCTCCCAGCGAGGTAACACGCATCCTCGTGCAGTTATCGCAGAAGTGATAATTGTGCATCGGCCTCACTATCTCCACTTTCGCTGTGCCTCCCGAAACGGGAACATTAAACAGCGGTCTGTCATGCAAAGAGTTGTGTTCTGTCCTGATCGAACGATTGGACAATTCACTCTCAAGTGAATCTAGCGGATAGTGATATTTCCGAAAGTCATCAGACTGCTCCAATTCCCTTGGCACCTCATATTCAATAATCTGGAGCGTGTAATCGTTATTTGCCGAATTCTCTATCATCTTCCATATCTGGTCCTCATTGATCCCCTTGAGCGCAACAAAATTGACCTTTACAGGGTTAAGCCCAGCCCTCTGGGCAGCCTTTATTCCTTCCACAACACGATCCAGTGCATCCATACCTGTTATAAATTCGAAGGCTCCCGGATCTATGGAATGCATTGATATGTTGATGCGGTCAAGTCCCGCTTTCTTCAATTCTGTTGCAATTGCTGTGAGGCGCGTACCGTTGGTCGTCATGGAGATCTCGCCGCTCACAATTGACCTTGTCTCTCTTACTATGTCCACAATATCACTACGCAGGGTAGGTTCGCCCCCCGTAAACTTTACTTTGTTGATCCCTAGCTTCCCCGCTACCTTTATGATCCTAATGATCTCATCCCTGGATAGCTGGTTGGCCTGAATGCCCGTACCTTCCATGTGGCAGAAGAAGCACTTGAAGTTGCAGGTTGTGTTGACCTGGACCCTCAGGCTCGAAACAGGACGGCCGAATGAATCCTGAAGCATTAGCTCTCAACATATATTATTAGTATTAATCATTATCTTGCTTTTCTGGCTACAACTTCTCGTGAATGCATGAAAAGAATGTTTATTTCATGCATTCTAATCTTCCCCGCATGCCAGAGGGAAGATATTCGAGGATCGAGAAATTGAAAAGAATTGGTCCTGATAACCTGCGCAAGTTACAGTCGCTTTCTGTTGCCGTCATAGGGGTTGGCGGCACTGGATCGCTTGTTACTGAGATGCTGGCCAGAAATGGAATAGGCCGAATTACATTAGTTGACAGGGACTACGTAGAAGAGAGCAACCTTCACAGGCAGATAATCTTCAATGAGGAAGATATTGGTAAACGCAAGGTCGACGCAGCAGCCAGAAGAATATCGAGAATTAACAGGTCCACTGAGGTAAAGACGGTTTTCGGCACCCTAGATTCCAGTAATGTGATAGAAACAGTAAGTGGCGTTGATTATCTCCTGGATTGCACTGATAATATAACATCAAGGCTGATCATAAATGACGCATGCGTAAAACTGGTCAAGCCCTGGATATTTTCCTCTGCATTGGAGACATATGGGCAGTTTAAGGCTATAATCCCTGGAAAAAGTGCATGCTTTGCCTGTTTTAACGATCGCATACCTGAGGCATTTCCAACATGCGCACAGGTAGGCGTCCTTTCCTCTGTTCCAAGCATTATTTCCGGCTTCGTTTTCTCGACTCTTGTCGGGATGCTCGTAGGGGAGGAGAATGGTGACTTCCTGTATCACATGGAAGCATGGCCCCCATCAATAGATCGTATCCTAATTAAGAGAAATCCACAATGCAGATCATGCATGAAAGGAAATTATTCCTACCTGGACGGCAAATACTCTGGTCTTGATTTCCACCCGCTTGCGTAAGAAACCTTTAATGCTTTAACTTAGAGATAAGAAGCTCCTGTTTTATCGGTGTCTCGAATATCTTCACACCAGTTACGTTCTCAATAGCCCTTGACAGGGCGATTGGGGTTCCTATCGTCGGGGATTCACCTACGCCTTTAGTTCCTATGGCGAGGTTGGATCTCGTGTCTGCCAAGAATACTTTGTATTCAGGAAGCTGGTTTGCAATTGGCACGCCCGCATCGGCAATTGAAGCAGTGAGCAGCTGGCCATCATCGCTGTACATTATTTCCTCGTAAAGTGTTTGGCCAATCCCCTGCGCCATCCCACCGGCTATCTGGCCCCTCACAACTTCAGGCGTTAGGGCTCTTCCAACATCATAATAGGCAGAACATTCCTTTACCTTCACCTGTCCCCTATTGTTAACCTCGCATGTTGCGAGATTGCAACCGAGCGAATTCATGCTTCCCTCACCCCTCCAGTGGACGTATTCATCTGCTCCTTCCTGCAGGAGCGCAGTTGATGAGTAAAGTCCATGCTTGGCGGTAAATGCCTGCTTAATCTTCTTGCATGCCTCGTGAACGGCCATTCCGCCGACAATGGCAGTCCTGCTGCCCCATGTACCGACCCCATCCTTCAGCATCCCGGTGTCTCCAAGCTGCAGATGAACAAGGTCCCGATTTATCCCTAGGCCTTCGTTGACAAGGGTTTTTACAAACAGGTCATGCCTCTGTCCATGTGCATCTCCTCCGAGCCATACTTTAACCTCGCCGTTCTCAATCTTTATCCTTGCGGTCTCTCCTGGCTGGAATGCAGGTACCAGGACAAAGAAGGCAAAACCCGGCTTGTCCTTCAAAAGTTTTCTGTAGCCTAGCTTGTTAATTGCATCTTCAAGGAAACTCTTTGCGGGCGGTACATCCATGCCTAAAGGCGACTTGAAATCCTTGTCCACAGTGTTTATCAAGCGGACTTCAACAGGATCCATCTTGAGCTTGTCTGCAAGCATATCTATCATCCTTTCGATGAAGAAATGTGCCTCAGGTCTTCCTGCCCCTCTATATGGGCCCTGAACGACCTTGTTCGTATAGACGGGAAAGGCTTCCACATAGGCATTGTCAATCTTATATGGGCCAGTCATCTGCATCCCCACAAACCTTGCAGCAAATTCTCCGCTGCCACCAGAATACGCGCCTGAATCTACAATGACCTTTCCTTTCAGTCCGAGAATCTTGCCGCTCTTGTTTGCGTAGAGCTTTACATAAGCCGATGTTCCTCTTCCAGGCCTGCTTGCCATTAAATGTTCATGCCGGTTCTCGATCCATTTGACGGGCTTTCCCGTCTTGATTGAAAGGAATGCGGCGATGGCATATTCCGGGTACACACCACCCTTCAGCCCAAAGGCTCCTCCAGTGTCCGCCTGTATCACTCGAATCTTCTCCGGCGGCATGTTGAGTATTTCGGAAAGACCCTCCTTGATGCTGTGCACGGACTGTGTGGATATCCAGACAGTAAGGAGATCCTTCTCATAAGCTGCCACAATACCTCTTGTTTCTATTGGATCTGTTGCAACTCGCCTGTTGTTGAAATGTCCCTCAATTTCGATCTCAAAACCATCTGTCCTGAAATCGCTGCCCAACGTCACTTTACGGTAAACATTGCTTTTCATGAATGAATAGACAGGTGGTGATTCCAGTGATTTTTCTGGATCCATCATTGGTGGAAGAGGCTCAATCTCAACCTCCACATCCTCGGTTCGATCTTCTGCATCATATCTGTCTTTGCCCAGAACAACTGCAATTGGTTCGCCGATATAGTTAACGTATTTATCGGCCATAACAGGCTCAATTAGCCCTTTCTCCCCCTCTGTGGCACCCTCCCCAACCGATGCCATATAGGCTGGAAAGTCCTTGAAGGTGTAGCCACCTTTCACATTGACTATTTTTCCGCGCGAATAATTGCTCCTTACAACAGCCATATGCTGCATTCCAGGGAGGACAATATCATCGATGAATTTCCCTTTCCCCTGAACAATTTCCTCTACAGTGCTCAATTTATCTCCCCCTCTGCTTTGTAACCATTTCCTCTTCATCCTCCGGGATCATCTCTCTAGATGCTTCCTGGATGGAGTCAACAATGCTGTCGTACCCGGTGCATCTGCATATGTTGCCTGAAATGGCCTCTCTTATCTCATCCCTTGTTGCTTCAGGGTTTTTCCTGATCAGCCAGTGTGCCATCATTATCATGCCTGAAGTGCAGTAACCGCACTGTAAACCATTCTTGTCTAGGAATGCTTTCTGCAGTGGATGCATCTCCTTTCCATGCGAAAGGCCCTCAATTGTTGTAATGGTCTTTCCATTAGCCTGGACCGCAAGAACAGTACATGACTTGACGGGCTTGCCATCGAGCAGGATCGTGCATGCGCCGCAGTTCGTCGTGTCGCATCCGACATGTGTACCAGTGAGGCCGATTTTTTCCCTGATGAAGTCTACTAGCAAAACCCTCGAATCAATCTCTTTTTCATACACCTTGTTATTTACAGTAACTTTTATTTTATTCATCGACATTTATTTACACCCCCAGTGCCCTGTCGGTTGCCTTTGAAATTGCCTCTATACCAACGAGTCGGAGGATCTCTTTCTTGAAGCCTTCAGACCCATAAGGATCTGATGTCGGATTGACAGAATCAACCATTAAATCAACGGCTTTCGAGATATTCTGGTCTGACAGCTTCTTCCCGACAAGGAAATCCTCTGCCTTCTTTGACCTGAAATTTATCGGGCCAATGGATGTCACTGCAATCCTTGCAGTACCACAGTTTCCCATTTCGTTGATTGTGACATACGCTGCGACAGCCGCAATCGAGAAGTCACCAGATCTTCTCTTGTGCTTGACATAAGCACCGCCGGATCCGTGCTGTATCACGGGCACCACGATCTCAGTAAGAATCTCAGTATCTCCGAGATCGGTTGAATAGGAGTCTTTATAAAAGGATGATGCACGTATGTCTCTGGATCCATCTGGACCCGTGATCCTGTAAGTCGCATCAAGTGCAAGCATCACAGAAGGAAGATCATTTCCAGGATCCCCATGGACGCAATTTCCCCCTACGGTTCCCATGTTTCTGACCTGTGAGTCGGCTACCTGTGAGGCTGCTTCTGCAAGCAGTATATTATTCATGCGTATCTCCTGCGAATCCTCGATCTCGGCTGTTTTGGCAAGTGCGCCTATCCTGATATTGTCGCCATCTCTTTTTATATAGCTTAGGTCTTGAAGGCCACCAATATCAACAAGAAAGCCGAAAGAGGCAAATCGCATTTTCAATATAGGTATGAGGCTCTGGCCACCTGCGAGTATCTTTGATTCTCCTTCATGTTCCTTCAAGAACTTGACGGCATCTTTCAAAGTGCGCGGCGTAATATATTCAAAAGATTGCGGGTACATAGACAGAATAGTAAAGTATCGTATTTAATGCTTTAATTTTCTTGCTTTACTGGTGAACTTTTCCTTATCTCCTTGACTATCTCGGCGATAATACTTAAAGCGATCTCCTGCGGCTGTATTGCTCCTATGTCAACGCCAATTGGGGTATGGATGCTTTCGATAAACGAATCATTAACGCTTCCTTTAAGTTCTTTGAAGTCGTAAGTTGATCTCTTCCTGCTTGCCATAAGACCGACATAAGGGAGTTTATGCTTAGAAAGATGCTTTAGCACCTTGATATCATCAGATCCTTTGGTTAGTATGACAGCATAATCATTTGGAGTAAACTGAAAGCTGGCCAGGGGGTCAACTGCTGATCCCTTCTCATTAAAGGTTATAGCTGAAAGGTCGAGGATCTCCGAAGTGAGTCCAACTGTGCCTGCAATCTGCATGATGGAGTCGGCAACATCATCCTTCCCTGCCTGTTTTATTACAACTATCCTCTTTCTTGGCAGGAAGGGTTCAATAAACAGTTCCATTGTCCCACCGCAGAACGTCTCCACAAATATCTCGTCTGGATTTGTGTTAAGGTGCATTTCCTTCATTGATTTCTCGGCCTCCTCAAGATGCACTCTCACGATCTTTGCCTTTCCATCTTTCAGGCTTTCAGTAGCAGGTCCCGCAATGGCACCCTCCGGGCAAGCTCCACCGAGGGAGCCGAAAAGAAGCCTGCCATCCTTTGAAAGTATAACCTTAAAACCGGGTTTTGCTAACGTTGAGCCTTCTGCCCTGATTACTGTAGCAATCGCGAAAGGCTGTCCTGAATCAGACAGTTTCCCTGCAAAACTGAATATATCCTGATCCTGCATGCCTGCGAATATGGATAATGGATAATATCATTTTCCCTCGAGAAAGGATCAATACTCATATCAGTAAGCGATATAGTGGCATGAAGCTGAATGGAAATTTTGATGTAACATCCAACAGGAAGGATGCCGCTGCAAAAATACTGTCAGCCGAAAATTTGCTGACTTATGTTCCTGATATAGTTGAGTCACATATCGTAAATCCGAAGGAAATAGATGCAACAATAAAGGCAGGAATCGCATTTATAAAAGGGAAATTCAAGACAAGGATACTTATTTCCGATGACAGCAACGAGGAACATGTAAAGATAAGCGGGAGCGGCACTGGCTCAAACAGCTCACTTTCCTTTACAGTGCAGATACGGTTCTCTGAATCCAGCTCAGGATGCACGATCTCCTATGATGCCGACGTGAGTGTTGCAGGCAATGCAGCCACAATGGGTCAGAGGGTGATAGAAAAGGCAGCGCGAGACTACGTAGAGAAGATTATTGGGAATTATAAGAAATCTTTCAGGTGACCCTTGTCAGCAAACTGCGTCCTGATTCTCGCCGCCGGTCTCTCAAAACGCTTTGGTGACAACAAGCTGTTACAGTATTTCAAGGGTAGAAGACTGGTCGAATATTCTCTTGAAACAGCCATAGTTGCTGATGTTGGCGACGTATTTGTTGTGACTTCACGGGGAGTAAATTTTGGCTCATACTATGATCACCTTGTAACAAAGGTTCTGAATCCATCTCCCGAGGAAGGGATATCATCGTCCATAAGTGCTGGAATCTCACGGATAAACAGGTCGCATGATTCATGCATCATCATGCTTGCAGATCAGCCATTTGTTCCCGCTTCGCATATCCGCTCACTCTATCAAAAAGCAATGAGAGAAAAAGTCGGAATCGTATACACAAAATGTGAGAAACGTTTCGGAAATCCTGCTTACTTTCAGTCTAAATATTTCCAGTTCATGCAGAGTATGACCGGCGATTCCGGCGCTAAATCCGTGATTTCCGATAACTTCCATGATTCAAGATACGTTGACATTGGCGACTGCAGGTACCTGTTGGATATAGACGATCCGGAAGACCTTCGGAATGCGGAAAAAATCTACGATTCATTGTTTCCCAGGGGATTCCTGTAGTCTCCTGACCTTATCATCAAGCCATGGCATGACTTCTCTGACAAACGATGGACCGTGATGAGCGAAAAAGTCAAGGTTGCCGGGGGTCTTGAAGATCATCCTATTTCTTACTGCTTTCAAGTCAGACCACCCTCTATTCTTAATTGTTTGTTCAAGATCTAGTTCCGTGTACTTCGAAAACATCTTCGCTTCGTAGATAATCATATCAGGATCAGCCGAGCGTACAAAATCCAATGACGAATCTATCCATTCCCTGTTCTGATCGGAATATATGCTCCTCAAACCCATGTACCTCAGCGCGTCTGTAATATAACTAAACGCTCCGAACGCAATTGGTGAGGCGAGGTCTATCTCAAGATAGCATGAACCCACTATATCTCTTCTCGGACCTGGCAAACTATTCATGAGATTGTATGAAAGCTTCCTGCCTTCTTCTCTTCTTCCGGTTATTATGCCAATCTTAACTGGCAGATCAAGAATACCCGCAAGGCTCACTGGAAGTTCAACACACACCACA
>JAJYZI010000038.1 GCA_021800105.1 Thermoplasmata archaeon | reverse complement strand
CAGTAAATAGGCCATATGGGTTTCCAGGATAATAATACCCCTGCTGTACCGCTTGGTATTGATATGTTCCATTAGGAAGATAGAGCGATAGCGACTGGTTGCTCGTCTCTAGAATCTGTCCGTCGACAAAAACAGACCAAGAAAGGTTGGAAGGAAGAGATGATGCCCGGAATGTAACTTTGTTAACTATCGATACAAAATCTATCTTGATTGTCTTATTATCATTTCCCACCGAGACCACACCTATTGACTGGGTGGGAGAATACTGTCCAGTTGAGGTGAGATGATAGATGTAAGTTCCACCAGGAAGCGAGAAAGATACAGTGTCTAGGCTTGATACTTCCTGTTCACCATTAAGGCTTACAGACCACTGAGTGCCAGTTGGCAGCCCAACCTCGACGAATGAAATGTCACGGGTATTTGGGGCAAATGTAAAGTTATGCTCTATTTGAGATGAATAGAATCCATTCACGTTAAATGCCGTGAGTGATGGATAAGCAAGGAATTCCCCTGATGAAGATATTGCTGAAATCCTGTATGTCCCATTTATAAGAGGAATATTTATCTGACCTGTCGTCGACGCAAATGAGACAATGCTGCCGCTCTGATTCATTAGAATTAGCTGCCAGGGCTGTGCCTGAGGCAAACCTTGCTCATTAAATTTTATACTGTACTGGTTTGAGAAAAACGAAACATGATAACTTGCTGAATGTGTTGATGATATATAGACAAAACCCGTGGCCTGCCCGAACGGATTCACGTTTGGAGAAGATGGTTGAACCATGTAAAAGTAGGTACCATTTGTAAGGGGGATTGATAAATTAGCGAATGACGATGTGTATGTATTAATTGTACCGGTCGAGTCGTTCACTGCTACGCTCCATTGTGTCCCATGCAGCAAACCACTCTCTGTAAAGTTAAGGTAACCAAGAACTGCCTTGAAGTTGATAGTATAATTATAACTCGTTTGCGTAGCTGTATTGACAGTGACATAAATGTAAGATGGGTTGGGGTGCATATAACCACTGTCAAGTATTCTGATATAGTAGCTGCCGCTTGGCTTGTAATAAGTCACAAGCGCAGACCTAGTTATCTGGGAAGTTGCGTTTCTTGAATCATTCGATAAGGCAACGCTCCAATACGTACCAGCAGGCAAACCTATTTCGTATAGGTTGATGGCCGCAAGACTACCTGTGGACTGGGATAAGGTATCAGATAGCGTATAGGTCACGTGTTCCGTTACCTTACCTGTCAGCTGAACCGAGCCCGTCTCATTTCCTGGTGTAAAACCAGTGTTGTTTGAGGTGTAATAAATATAGGTCCCGAAAGGCAACCAGAAGGTTATGCTGCTTCCATCGGTGCTTTCAATAAAATGGTAACCGGTTGAGTTAATCATGGTAACGGACCAGTAGCTCCCAAAGCTGGAGGAGGGATTTGTGGTATTTGAGAAAAGACCTTTTTCCTTGAATGTGACAGTGCCATAACCGGATATGTATTTTACATTAATGATGTAAAAACCATTACTGACATTCACATACCCAGACGCCGGGAGCAGGTTATATCCATTTATGCTTGAAACATTAAAATGATAGTTTCCATTGGTTACGTTAAAGTATATACTTGTCTGGGTTGAAAAATCCGTAGTAACTTGCCCAGACGTTAAATTTTTTAAAGATACGGACCAGATCGGGATAACTGATGGTAGACCAAACTCTTGGAATTCGACTCCGAATAGAGTTGTCATATAAGCAACATTAACGGAGGTGAATTTATTTGCTACATCCACCACACCATTTCCACCGATCAAATTGTAAGATTGCACCGGAGACACAAGATAAGAATAGTTACCAGATGGGACAGTGAAAGTGATGGAGTTGTTAAAACTTGATTGGGTTGCGTTGAAGTTTGAAGTGCTGTTTGAGAGATCCACAGTCCATTGTGACTCTGTTGCCCCCTGAAATGTCGGAAGACCAGTTTCGAAAAAGGTAACACTTTCCAAGTTGTTTGTAAATTGAACTGGGATAACGATGCTCGAGCCGTTTACAACAACCGATCCGGAAGAAGGGGATGGAAGATATATCGACTCACTAGATACGGTGTAACTGTACTTTCCGTTTGGTTCCGTCAAGCTTATTACGCTTGAATTGCTATAAATTGTATTTCCATTAAAGCTAATCTTCCACTCTGTCGAAGACCCTGCAGTCGGTAAACCAGTTTCGCTGAACGAAACATGATAGACAGTTGGTGTGAATGATATCCCTAAGACAACATTTGAACTTGTGACATTAAATGTACCCGAAGAAGGAGTTGAAGTGTAATTCGCAACACTAATTACACTGTATGAAATGTTCGATGCTTGCTGCATGTAGATAGCAATTGTTGACGAAGATGATTCATGTATCTGCCCAGATACCTTGACCGCCCAAATAAATCCATAACCCTGGTTTGACACAGCAGATGGCAAGCCACTTTCCTGGAACTGGACGAGATAAAGGGATGTGGCGTTGCTGCTCGGTGCAACTGGAATACTAGTTCCTGCGGAACGCACTGAATTAACACTTTGAAAAACAAAAGATGTGGAAACGATCGAAATGACAACAATAAAAACGAGGAAAATTTTTCTACTGAAAAGCTTATTCTTATGTGACAACATACAGCTTAACCCTAAACATATAAACAATAATTAATCTTTTGTGCTCCGTTTATAAATAGTTTTCATGCATTTTCTCATAAACTGCCAATTTGTCAATATCACCTAAAATAAAATTGTAAAGATCCTCAGCCACCATATACGGCATTCACCAGCGAGAATATTTTTGCCGAAAAGCCATATCTGGAAAATCAGTTTACTTGAGTTTTTTATAGCTCAGCCATAATAATTTTAAAGGATCATTGAATAATATCAGGGCAGAGGAATTGTTTTGTAACAAAAAAATGATAAAAACCTTTGACATGTGACTAGAAACCCTTATAGATTGTACCTACGAGCTTAAATATTTATTTCAAATCCA
Organism: Thermoplasmata archaeon; assembly: GCA_021800105.1. Classification (GTDB taxonomy): domain Archaea; phylum Thermoplasmatota; class Thermoplasmata; order Thermoplasmatales; family Thermoplasmataceae; genus UBA582. Next base: position 8,837 of record JAJYZI010000038.1, on the reverse strand, counting down.
CAACGCAGCAATGCATCTATTTCTTCTCATTATAATAGTTGGTTCCGTCTTTTCTGTTGTTTCTACCATATTCTATGTAATTAACTCATATAGATCTGTTAGGTACAAACAACCGATGAATGACATAGCCTCTGGTCCCAGCGATGTTACTATAATTGTTCCGGTTTATAAAGAAAATACTGATTTCTTCGAGAAGGTACTAACAGCGATCCAAACTCAGGGAGCTAATGTAATTGTAGTTGGCGATGGATGCACTTATCCTTATTCTGAAATAGCAGCGAGACATGCTTTCACTTTTCTGGCTACCCCTGAAAGAGGTGGAAAGAGAAAGGCGCTTTCTCTTGCAATGCATTATGTCCAGACGCCGTTTGTGATGTTTGTCGATAGTGATACCTTGCTTCCCTCCAACGCAGTCAGGGACCTTCTTTCCAGCTTCACGGATGATGTGGGAGGAGTTGGGGCAAATCTGAGGATAATTGAGGATGGCAGAGTACTATCCTACGCTTCTGAATTCGTAGAGAGAAGCAGGGAAGTCATTCTAAGAGCCATGAACCACAATGGACACGTTATGATTCTTGACGGTGGAGCAGCGATATACCGAACGGAGATAGTTAAGCCGTTCATACTTTCAAGCGAATTCTATGACTATAGGGTGCTTGGCAGAAAAAGCGTTGCCGGCGATGATCGGCAACTTACAAGTTATGTGATAAAAAGTGGATTCAAGGCATTAAAGAATTACAATGTCAATGTATCTACTCCTTCGCAGAAGACTCTATCCTCATACTACAAGCAGCAGGTAAGGTGGGCAAGGAACGGCTGGTATTACTTCTTCAAGGATCTTTTTGGAGGAACTGCCAGGAAAGCCGGGGCATTCTATACGTTTGAACTGATTTATGTGTATTTACTGCCAATATTCTTCCTGGGTCTTTCTCTGACGGAATTATATTTCTTCCTATTTGCACATCACTACAGCTACTACAGGTTTGCGTTATCCCATGACTTGTTATTCTTCCTGACAACGCTCTTCACATTTGGGTTCCTCAGGTTTACCAGGTTTGCCACTACACTTATCAACGGCGTATCGATCCTGGTATTCGGTGCTGCCATCTCAAATAATATGGCAAGAAACAGGCTGAAGACCTTCGCCTACGGTTCTGTAGGCCTTATCATAATGTTCGTTGCCACATTACACGGTCTTGTTACTTTCTGGAAACAGGGATCATGGTTGACCAGATGAGTGGGCAAAGTTAATATTTAAATTCTAGATGGTAAGGGAGAATTATGTCCTCAGATGATCCATATAGTGAGACGACTGATGAATTCAAGGGAACCTCAGAAGATGAATTAGAACAGTACGCAGTCGGAAGCGGTTCCACCATCAGGGTACTGGGCATGGGTGGCGGCGGTTCCAATACAATAAACAGGCTCTACAGGGAAAAGATACCGGGCGTTGACCTTATTGCATGCAATACAGACGCAAATCACCTCCTGAGGATTAAGGCGAAGAGCAAGGTACTTTTGGGAGAAAACCTTACAAAAGGCCAGGGAGCCGGAGGCGACCCGAGAATAGGAGAAGAAGCTGCCCATGAATCGGAGAAGGATCTCCTCAGCAAGATAAAGGGAGCGGAGATAGTTTTCATCACTGCAGGGCTTGGAGGCGGTACCGGCACCGGCTCTGCTTATTTTGCAGCCAAGATCTCAAAAGAACAGGGTGCACTCACTATTGGCGTTGTGACCCTGCCATTCGAAAGTGAAGGGAGACGCAGGATGCGCAAGGCCATATGGGGGCTGAAAAAAATGATTGCTAGCTGCGACTGCGTCATCGTTATTCCCAATGAGAAGCTTCTCACAGTTGCTCCTGATCTGCCTGTCGACAACGCATTCAGGGAAGCGGATGAGGTCATTGTCAAGGCAATAAGAGCGATAACTGAAATTCTTTCCTATACAAGGCTGATTAACCTTGACATGAGGGATTTGGAGGAAGTTGTCCGGAATTCTGGCGCAGCAGTTATCGGAATCGGATATGGAACCGGGGATTATGGAGAACGCGTCCGTCATGCTGTAAAGGATGCGATCGCCTCACCATTCCTTGATCTTGATCTGTCGAGCGCAACTGGAGTCCTGATAAACATTTCCGCAGCAGATCCCACAATAGATGAGACGAATATTGCAACAGAGGAGGTCAAGAAGCTCATAGCGGACAAGGCAAAGATAATCATGGGAACCGGTATAGAGAAATCCCTAGACTCGAAGATACAGGTAACCCTCATCGTAACAGGGTTGAAGTTGCCTCCGTCGATGCTTGACATGGAAGGGACAAGCGACGATGGTGTTGACGTCATCTCATGAGAGTTAGGATAAAATTTGCTCTCATCGTGAAAAAATCTTTTTTAAATCATTCGACATTGCCGTATTACTTGAGACCTCAAGTTGGCGGTTAGAAGAATTGGAACAGTTAAATATACCGGAGATCGAGATTTCCAGATATGCAGAGATTGCCAGGCAGATCAGGATTAACTCAATAAAGATGGTTTATGCCGCCTCGTCAGGACATCCGGGCGGATCCCTGAGTGCGGCCGATATTCTGGCCGTTCTATACTTCAGGGAGATGAATATCGATCCGGTAGAACCGGATGATCCGGACAGGGACAGGTTCATACTGAGCAAGGGACATGCATCACCAGGCATGTATTCCGTTCTATCCCTGAGAGGTTTTTTTCCTCAGGAGCTCCTGAAGGATTTCAGGAGGCTGAACTCAAAACTTGAAGGACACGTCCACAAGGGGGTGCCAGGAATAGAATCATCCACCGGGTCGCTAGGACAGGGGCTGGGCGTAGGGGTCGGAATGGCTCTTGCCGCCAAACTGGACAAGAAGGATTATCACGTTTTCGTCATGATTGGAGACGGGGAGCTTGAAGAAGGTAATATATGGGAATCCATGATGGCTGCATACAAGTTCAAGCTCAACAATCTCATTGTCATACTTGACAGGAACGGCGTGCAGCTGGATGGCAAGACGCAGGATGTAATGCCCCTCCATGATATACCCGGGATGGTGAAGAGCTTCGGATGGAACGTAATCGAGATCGACGGGCATGATATCAGGCAGATCATAATTGCTCTGGAGCAGGCCAAGTCATCACATGATCTCCCCACTTTCATCGTGGCACATACGGTCAAGGGTAAGGGTGTAAGCTACATGGAAGGCAACTACAAATATCACGGATCCCCTCCTGCTTCAGAGAAGGAGTATCAACAGGCACTCAAAGAACTCGGAGATGAGTGAAGATGGAAACAAAATCTGAATCATTGCGTGAGGCTTATGGAAATGAGCTCGTCAGCCTGGGGAAGAAGGATCCAAATGTAGTGGTTCTTGACGCTGATCTTTCCTCTTCTACCAGGACGGGAATCTTCGGAAAGGAGTTTCCTGACCGGTTCTTCAACATGGGAATATCAGAACAGTCCATGGTTACTGCAGCAGCGGGACTGGCCCTTTCCGGAAAGAAGGTCTTCGCTTCCACGTTTGCCGTATTTCTCATGAGGACTTATGAGCAGATCAGGCAGAGCGTGTGCTACAACAACCTTGATGTGAAGTTCGTCACAACACATGCAGGAATAACCGTCGGTGAAGATGGTGCGACCCATCAGATAATTGAGGACATAGGCGTAATGGCTGGACTGCCCCATATGTCTGTCATCGTACCCGTTGATGCTGTGGAAACGAGAAGCGTCATCAGGTACGTTCATGATTACACGGTGTCGCCTTACTATGTCCGCCTTACACGGGAGAAATTCCCTGTGCTGAATGATGCGGACTATGAATATGTACCGCGAAAGTCGGTGACATTCAAGGACGGTTCCGATCTCACGATAATAGGATGCGGCGTAATGGTTTCATTTGCGCTTAAGGCTGCTGAGGAGCTGAAGGGCAAGGGTATTGATGCCCGCGTGATTAACATGTCATCCATCAAGCCGATGGATCGGGAGGCGGTTGTAAAGGCCGCATCTGAAACCGGCAGGATCCTGACAGTGGAAGAGCATTCCATCTATAACGGCCTGGGAAGCAGGGTCGCTGAAATAGTTGGCGAAGAATACCCAGTACTGGTGCACAGGATGGGGATGCGCGACACCTTCGGCAAATCGGGAAAGTCATGGGAGCTCTTTGACTATTTTCATCTGGGAGTTCCAGACATTGTGAGGAGTGCCGAATCGGTTTTCAGAGAAGAGAAGAAATTCGAAAGCGTATCATGATTCGCACTGATTGCTCGAAATCCTTCTTTATATTTTCTTGCCTGTTTATATCACTACGCATTCTTTAGTTTGAATCGATACAGATAACACAAGAAATTTAAACACCTCTGCACTTGTGAGACCTGAGAATTCATATGAAGATTTTCCTTGATACTGCTAATGTAAACGAAATAAAGGAAGGGCTGTCCTGGGGTCTTGTTGATGGCGTTACTACAAATCCCTCCCTGATAGAGAAGGAGAAGGGCGCCAATTTCAAGGATATAGTCAAAAAAATAATTGAGGCGACACCAGGTCCTGTAAGCATCGAGGTAGTGGCAACCGATTTTGAGGGCATGATAAAGCAGGCTCACAAGATAAGGGAGCTTGGCAGCAATGCGGTTGTGAAGATACCGATGACAATTGACGGCCTCAGGGCAATCCGGAAGCTTTCTGAGGAGAATATTCCGGTAAACTGCACCCTTGTCTTCAGCCCGATACAGGCACTCTTTGCCGCAAAAGCCGGTGCCAAGTATGTCTCACCTTTCGTAGGGAGGCTTGATGATATAGCCGAGGATGGCATGCAGCTCATAGAACAGATAAAGACAATTTTCATGAACTACGATATTGAAACAGAGATACTGGTCGCGTCGATCAGGAACCCCGTACATGTAGTAAGGGCTGCCCTTATCGGAGCTGATGTTGCAACACTCCCCTTCGAGGTGCTGAAGAAGCTTCCGCAGCATCCAAAGACCGATGAGGGGCTTTCAAAGTTCCTTGCTGATTGGAAGAAACTCTACCCTGATGGAAATTTCCCGCTGTAAATGCATAAAAAGGATCAGTAAAGCCTTATTGTTTCCAAGTTGCGCAGAGCATGGGACTCAATATTGAACTTGCTCTTTATCAGGCGGGCGAACTCCTGTGCTTTTTCACCATCGCCATGATTGACCAGCACAATTCGGGGTCTTGGCTGCATCGTCGCAATATAAGCGATCAGCTGCCTCTTGTCAGAGTGACCGGAGAAGCCCTCAGCAGTCTCGACATTCATTTTTATGTCAAACTTGACCTGCCTTCCACCATCAGATAAAGTAATGTCCGGTGCTCCGCGCTGTATCCTGCGTCCCATTGTTCCATCTGCCTGGTAACCAACGAATACCAGTGAATGCTTCGGCGAGGTACACCATGACTTGAAGTACTCCATTACAGGTCCGCCGTTCATCATGCCTGCAGTTGCAAGCACTATCCTGCTTTCAGTCGAGTCACACAGCTCCTGCCTCTGATCCCTGGTCTCGACCTTTGCAAATATATCGCTAAGGAACGGGTTCTCCTTCTTGAACATGATTTTCTCCCTGAGATCCTTGTTGAGATATTCTGGATATGCAGCGTGGATTGCAGTCGCTTCCATTATCATGCCATCAAGGTATACCTTTGTTTTTGGAATCCTGCCCTCGCGCATCATCTGCTCGAGTACGAGCATGACCTCCTGGCTCCTGCCCACCGCAAAAACTGGAATCAGCACTGAACCACCGCGCTCAAACGTCCTGTTCACAATGTCGCTGAGTATCTGTGCTGCTTCCGGCCTCGAGTGCTGGTAGTCATCCCTGCCTGCATATGTGGATTCTGTCATCAGCGCCTCAGCTCTTGGAAACTTGTTGTTTGCGGGGTTGAAAAGCCATGATTTCTCGAATTTGACGTCTCCTGTAAGGACGATATTATAGAGACCTTCACCTATGTGGAGATGGACTGAGCTTGATCCAAGAATGTGACCTGCATTGTAGAATGTCAGTCTTGTATCGCTCGTTACATCGGTTGTCTCGTTGTATCTCAGCGTGATTGTTTTTTTCGCCATTTCCCTGATGTGTTTTGACTCATATGCGCCCTTGTGACCCTCAGAGTGTGCTACCCTGATGAAGTCGTTCTCCAGCAGAACGGCAAGATCCCTTGTTGGAGCGGTCATGTAAACGGGTCCTTCGTAACCGTACTTGTAAAGAACCGGCAACAGCCCTGAATGATCAAGATGTGCATGCGTCAGGATAACAGCATCGATTGAAGAGAAAGGCTGTATTTCAGGCAGGTACAGATAAGGGGCCCCGGCCCATGGGTGATCAACGGCTTCGCTCGTGTTCAACATTCCGCAGTCCACGAGTATCTTTGAGTTGTTTGTCGATACAAGCGTGGCACTTCTCCCGACCTCACGATGTCCGCCGAGAGCTGTTAGCCTTACCCATGTCTCGCCTGGCATAGGGGGAATGTTGAGTTTTTCACCAAGCTTGTGAAGAAACTCTTTTCTTTCCTGCTTTGTCTCCCTGAGAAGCTCCCGCATCTCCTTCACAGTCCTCGAATATATAGGGGGAGCACGCACGACCCTGGGAGACCAGTTTGTTTTCGACTTGATCTGTGTTATGAAATCAGAAACCTTTGCAGTGATAAGCGATGGCTCGTCCGCTTCTATGACAACCTCACCCGTATCAGACTCGAAATATATATCCTGGAGCCCGGCTCCTTCTGGAACTATATTTCTTATGGTTTCGGTCGCTTCCTCTTCCGGGCTCATAATAGAGGGGTCCGGGCGTATAGCGATGCGCCGTCTCAGCTCCTGTGCTATGGCTCTTGCAATATCATCTCTTTTGGAGAAGAGTTCCTCGTCCTTGGTATATACGACGATGGTCGAGCCTTCATAGTCCACTTCCGAGATCTTGTGATCCGGATAGATGCGATCGAAAATCGCACGAGCTTCACCAAGATAATCACGCATTGCCATAGAAAAAAACACCAGATAAGTTTAAGAAAATAATAAAAAATTAAAGTTTAAGTTTGAGTTTCTTTATTCTGTCAAGGACTTCCTCTTCAGGAACATCCTTGTACCCAACCTTTGCATCGATTACCGCGACATCTATCATGCCTCCAGATGCCGAGTCTCTCTGCTTTGAGGCAGATATTGACTTGATTACCAGGTCAATACCCTCATCAATCTTCATGTCCTTTGTGTATTCTGTCTCAAGAACACCATAGACAAAGGGCGAACCTGAGCCGGTGCTGACATATGTGTCCTCAACGGCGCCGCCTGCCGCATCTATTGAGAAGATGTGGGGCGCAGTATCGTAGCCGGCGACGATAAGCTGTACCATGTAAGGGTAATACTTGCTCTGATTCAGGATGTTTGAAAGCAGGGTAGCCGCTGCCTCTGTTGGCATTCCGAACTTGCGCTGCAGTCTGTAAAGCTCGAGCTCAGCCCTCATGTACCTGACGAGAACCTGCGCATCGCCGACAAGTCCCGCTATGGTCATTGCTGCATAGGTGTCGAGCTTGTGAAGCTTCCTGCCATCCTTATGAGCAATGAAATGATCTGCCGTCACTCTTCTATCCGTCGCAAGTACAACAGCGTCCTTGACTATTATAGCAACTGTCGTAGTCCCAGTACTTAAAACTTCATTCATTTAATACACCTGAAAATTCCAACATAAATTGAACGATGGTATTAAACTCTTTTCTAGTGCAGATATGTATTTGCACTTAGAGTCGGTCTTTTTTGACGCTTTAGGTCCAATATCGATGGAACACTTACAAGGATTCAAGTCAGCATTTCTTTCATCAGATGAAATTCAGATCATCAGTAAACATAAGATCTATCTTCATGCATCCATCGCATGAGCCGAAAAATGCGTGGGTAATCTCTGACGGCGTCCTAGCATCGATATGGGCAGACAAAGAGTCACAGTGCAGTTCAAAATCACATCCATTATGATCAATGGAGCAATGCCAGCCACTTTCAGAAACAAAGTTCCCGAGTTCCGCGAGCAGCGTTGAAGGGTCGATGACTCTGACTGTTCCCTGCACGGGCATTACCTGGTACTTACAGTTCATTGAATCAAGGATTTCTATCAGGCTTGTATCTGCAGGGTGCACCCTGAGCAATATGTCGTCGGCATCCAATTCATTGAGTATCGTGGGAAGCGAATTTACAATGGCGGATCTGGATCCTGCCATCTCCATTACATTCATGGATCGTCTTTCAGAACCCCGTTTGTATCCGATCAAATAGGCAACCCTGGCTCCGTTTTCAGATATTTCAAAAAGTTCCATCGGCCAGTTTTCACGCCTGAACCAGATTGCATCCAGCAGGATTTTCATTAAATTTATGTCCCTGCTGAACCTGTAATGCTCCCGGTTATAGATATCAAGGATCCAGTCTGCAGCTTCTTGTCTCCTCACAATCTTCCTGACACTATATCTTCCATCTCTGCTTATTGCTGAAAGGCTCTCCCTGTTTATGCTGTAAGCATACATGCGCCCTGTCTGTACACATCCGGCCCGTTTGTACAAATCCCTTGTACCGGAAACCAGCAGTAACGATACCTTCCTTGTCTCAAGATCAGAAATAATCCTCTCAAGAATGATTGTTGCATATCTCTTTCCCCTGTATTCGGGAAGAGTGGACACAGATCCGAGAGATGCTACAGATATCATGTGATCGGCAAGATATGCTTTCCAAATCTTTACCGCAATCACGCTGACAGGCTTTCCATCTTCTTCAATATAATAAATGTTCTCGGCATTACCGGCGCCAAGAAGATGCGGGAACTCATCCTCCATCCTGTAGCCCTGCGGTG
>JAJYZI010000098.1 GCA_021800105.1 Thermoplasmata archaeon | reverse complement strand
TACCGCAGATCAATTTCATGCTGCCCGAATGCAACTTCATGGTGAGCCGCTTCCGGCTGGTATCCAAGCTTATGCAGCTCATTGAGTATGTCCATTCTTATCAATCCTGCCCTGTCCAGCGGTGTGTTGTCGAAATACCCTCCAAAGTCAACCGGTTCATTTGTTGGATTGCCGTTCTGGTCATACTTGAATAGGAAGAACTCAAATTCAGGGCCCACAAAGAACTGCTTCTTTTCTTTCTCGAGCTTACTGAGCAGAGATTTGAGAACATAACGAGGGTCTCCGGGGAAACGGTCTCCAGCGGGAGTATGTATATCACAAATGAATCTTGCCACCTTGTATGAGTTAGTTTCATCTGGAAGCAGTGTGAAGGTACTTAGATCTGGTACGGCTCGCATGTCTGATTCTTCAATCTGTGCGTATCCTGCAACAGAACTCCCATCAAACAATACGCCTTCAGTGACTGCGTTTTCGAACCTGTTCTTGGGCACTGTGAGCGTTTTCACGAATCCAAGAATGTCGGTAAACTGCATCTGCAAGAATGAAACTTTTTCTGATGTTATTCTATCCATAATAGCCTTGATATGGTCTTCCATCGAGAAGGCATTGTTCACCCTGCATAAAAATCTTTAGTATGATTATTGGACAAACTTTGTTCGTGTCTTTTATACTAACAGCTTTAAGGAAAAGAGTTTTATCAAGTTCCTATGTTTGCGTGACTTAGTCACGCAATCTCGGCAAAATTCGCAGAAAGAGGGCATTAGCTATAAATACAACACAACAATCTAATTGTAATGATCGCAAACAAAAATAAGGTAAAAATTTTGGGGGGCGCCGTCTTTCTAGTCATGATAATGGTACTGTCGCTTTTAGTACCAGTCTCTAGCGCTAGCTCACAGAACAATGTTATTCATGTATTGAACGCCACAAAAGATCCAACGACTCCATCAGGTTTTCCTCCAGCGAATTTCTTCAATCCACAAGCGGCCATGCCTCCGCCTGTACCTGACACAACGCCAGTTATTGTTAATGTAACTCAATTTGGTCAAATCAACATTCCCAATGGTGTTTGGGAAGCCATAATACTGAATGTAACTGGATATGATGCTGGGACCGCTTATGACTACTTCAACAGCTTTAGCGTCAACGGCAGCACAGTCTGGCTCGGTGTCAACCCCGAAGCTGGATCGTGGGCAGTGAACGTTAACATTAGTCTGTTCGCGAGTTACTTTGACCACAAGTCTCAGGTAACTGTTTCGGGCTCATCACTGGGCGAACACACGAATTTCCGTGGGATACAGTACAATAACTATTCCTTGTACTTTTACCCAGTCCCTCAGGGGCAGCAAGCTCCATCATATCCAACAATGATAGAACCAATCCATGCTGGCAACAATAATGTAAGTATACCAACAGACACTAGGGCAGCGTTCATCCAATCGATTGTAATAGATGGCGAGTTCCAGTATACGTGCAACCCCAGCTGGGAAGGCTATTACTTCAATATAAATGGCCATAAGGCAGCTAACCAGTTCATCTTCCCATGGATAAATTCTGGAGGGATTGATCTCTTCACCTGGAGGCCCATATATCCACCTTACATGCTGAATCACCAGTGGACTACAGCCAACATCACAGGTATGCTCGGTATGATAGAAGGGAACGGTGTGAACCTGCAGATGCTTGCATCAAATAACAGCCCCGGCATCGGCCTTAACGTCGGCAACCTTTTCCTGTACACAGATTCATCTGTGTTGGGAGCCAAGCAGGTTTCGTATTCTTACCATGATGGACCCCTCAAAACCGTATCGAGAATACAAAACGGGCTTGTGAACGAGAATGGAAACAATTACTCCTATTACGCCAGTTACAAGAATGTGAGGTTTTCGTATTCTACCTTGTTGAAAACGACCACAGGAAAAATTCTTATCAAATCAAGCACATTCATGAGATACTACAACAGGCAGCTCTTTCCGAATTCAGTGTGGGAAAACCTCACACAGGTACAAGAGGCAATAATACATACATCAGTGCTTTACGATGAGGTAAACCATCACGGAGATGTGCAGAGAGTCAGAGACGTTTACTGGCCACTAAGTTTTGATTATGGAGCCGTGATAAGTTACCTTTACAGCGGAGCCGGAGGTTTGAGCTTTTATAACTACTCAAGTTATTTCTTCAACGTAATGGAGGCCTATAACGTGAGTGTGTTCACCAACTCTAATGTTAACTGGAATTCTCATAGCTCCTATGTTTCAACGGGAGACATGATTTACGGAACAAACGGAGAATTCACGAGCGTTCTGGAAGAAGGGCCAGGATTCGCAATAATTGGGAATATTACATCTTCGTATCATCAGACGAACAAGATATACACATATCTCTCAATACAGCATTCCCAAGGATCTGTTCGTATGGACATATGGGTACACCATCTGTCAGGAGTCGAAAACAACTCAACTACCTACTACGTGCAAGAGAATTTGACTACTAATTCAATTTTTTCCATATCGATCATTCATGGATTTGATCACGATGACCATGGACATAACAATATGCAGATGATGTCCGTGTCCAGGTATTTACAT
>JAJYZI010000037.1 GCA_021800105.1 Thermoplasmata archaeon | reverse complement strand
AAGGTTATGGCACCACAATACTGCTGCCCACTCTGTCAAGCATCCAGGCTGAGTTTGATCCGATAGTTGCGTACTACCCTGGTGCGATAATACAGGGCAGAGTGACTACCTCCTCCGGAGCTCCGGTGGCAGGCGCCTATGTTACTCTATTTGATCAATACGGTATACCGCATGATCTGGTCAAGACAAATTCACAAGGTTACTACAATCTTACAGCCATACCCGGTAACGATTCCATTTACGTTACCACCGGTGCGCTGAACCCGCAGTACCTTATAGGAGCAACGCTTCTTAACAATACAACCATAACTATAACAAATGCGCAAGCTGACAGGAACGTTCCGGCAGCAACATCCGGAGGCCTCCCCGGCTATATAATATCAAAGAACTTTGTTGCATCATCAGGCGGTGTAAGGGGAAGTATAAATTATGTTTACCAAGTCACAAAGAATGTTACTCAAAACGTTGCAGTTAAAACAGGCACTCTTACCTTCACAAATACAACTTCAGGCCAGACTTACAATGTCTCAATCACCTCCGGAAACTATTCTCTCAGCAATGTGCCACCTGAGACTTATAACATTACGCTCCAAACAGGTAGCAATGTTTACAAGGACTTTTCCAGTGTTACAATAAGCTCCAATAATAATATAACACAGAATCTGCCAGTGAGAATGGATACGATATTTGCTGCCTCATATTCTGGCAACATTTCGTTGCACAACGTAAAGTTCATGGCAGTTTCAAGCAATTTCAGCACATCGGCTTATTCAAATAGTTCTGGAATCGCACTTTTACAGGTAGTACCCGGCAACTACAGTGTATATGTTTCAGGGGCAGGATACACATCTCTTCCCCAGGTGGTGGATTTTTCATCCTGGGGGCTGAACAGAACTGTTCTTCTTGCACCTGTCCTTACTGCAACAGTCACCGGCAACGTTCTCAGTTCCGGTGTTCATAAAGTAAGCTTCTTTTCAAATGGAAACATATCTGATTCTTACAATGCATCCGTGGTTGGTGGAAAATTCTCTATGACATTGCCTGTCGGTTATTATACAGCATATGCCATGAATGGATACTCTGCCTATGCGCATTCTTTCTTTTTGGCCAATAATACCAGTATTTCGGTAAGCCTGTCCAGGGGGTACTTCGTCAACGTATCATACGCTACAAGCGCGTTTACCAATGGAACCGGCTATTTCGAGGCTCTTTCAAACGGAATCTCTTTGCAGTCTGAGGGCTCCCTTTCGACTTATTACAATTTCTTCCTACCCTTCGGGACATACACTTTTTCTGCTTTCGTCACGCATGTGGGGCTCAACTATGGATCTTTCAGATCCATACAAGTGCTTGGGAACCTTTCGTTCACAATGAGACTTGCATTCCAGACGAACATCTCACTGACAACATACGATGCTTATCATACAAGCTCCGGTCCAGCTGCCCCACAGGTGACCAGTGGAGTGGCCATAGAATATGCCGGCAACCTTCCTATATATTATACAGGTATATCGGCTTCTGGCGTTGCCAGCCTGATCCATCCAAAGACTCTTGTTGACACATATACATTTTACCTTTACAGCCCTGGTTTCCATAATGCAAGCACAACTATTGCATACAACAACACTGTTGCAGCTATCATTGTGACTCCAATACTGACAACAATAAGCCTCAATGTAAGCGTCATTGTGGGCCAGAGCACCAGTGGGTATATTTCACTGCAGGGTGAGCAATCCTACTTGTTCCCAATAAAAAACATGACAGCAACTGGTATTCTGACTCCCGGACTCTATTCGGTATCAGTATTCTCGACATCCGCAGCAGTCAATTCCTCTATGAGCGTACTTGCCGTACCAATTGGTAATTCATATAGTGCAAGCACTGCTCTGAGCCAGCTCTTTTCAATTTCCAGTACAGCATCATCCTTCTCCGTCTACAAGAATGGGATCCAGGTTGGAAGCTCATATCTTGTCTCTGGATATTATACGCTGTATTCACAGACAGGGGCAAGATCGAATATTACGTCATTATATCTCAAAAGCAACACAACAATTACACCATCACTTCAGAGCAGTTCTACGGTTAACCTGTCCAACAGCCTAGGATATACCTCGGGTACATATTTCATCTCTTCAGGTCAGGGCATGATATCAATTTCAGGGAGTTCAATTATTTTGCCCATTGGAACCTATAAGATAAGTTATTACTATAACTTCACAACTGATGGTGTAGATAGATCGGTTTCCGGGTCTGTTCTGGTCTCTACAGGTATAACGGGTTCTGTAAAAGTGCCTGTTTCTGTTGCTCCTGCCAAGACAACAGTCACCGGCATGACGTTCTATAAAGGGGTTCCGGCGTCTTATGCCGCGGTCATGTTCTACAACAGCACAGGATATCTCGTTGGGTCTGCTACCTCCAACGCATATGGAAATTATAGTGCCCAACTCTTCGGCGGTTCATATACGGTATACGCAACAAGCAATGCAGACAAAGAGGCTGCCCTGACGACTCTAGCTGTGACACCATTTGGTTCTCCTGAAACGCTGAATATTACCTTAGTTCCATCATATAAGGTCTTCATTACAGAAACAAAGAGCAACATACTATTGCAGAGCAATATAACAATTTCGTCCGGAAGCATTTTAATGCTGTTCAATACCTCTGCAGGAAGCATTTACCTGCCAGGTGGAACTTATACATTCTCAGGAAACCTTACAGTGCATGAGGCAAACTATACTGGTTCTACCATTAATATAACTTATAGTTCATCAGTCACGCAGAGCATTGCTGCACAGAACACCTATGTGAACATACAACTCCTCAGGGTCAACGTTTACCAGTTCTCATCTGGAATGCTCTCTCCTCCAAAGGTAGCCAGTCAGGGATCTAACCTTACAAACATCCCTTTCTATGTGCAGAATACCGGTAATACATATGTAAACATGACATTTAGTCCTGGCCAATCAGGATTGATTGCATCATTTAACAGGAGCAAGGTAATGCTGGCTCCTGGCCAGAACGTCTCTATCTCCGTAAACCTCACACTGCCGCAAAAGATGCTGGCAGGAATTGACAAAATACAGATGAACGGTACTTATGGATCAAGTACATACCACATCCAGCTAAGCGTAAATATATCAGCCAGCCCATCTTTCAATGCATATCTGGTCCCAGCCAAGAACTCTATATACGGAAACACAGCAAGCATACCAGTGGTTCTTTCCAATACAGGAAATCAGCTTATTACAGTTTATGTAGCCCTAGATCCTAATAACCTGAGCAATCATAACTGGAATGGAAATATAGGTACGGGGTTATTTTACAGTGCAAAGTTACCTGCATTCTCCTCTAATACCATATATGTCAACGTAACACCGATATCTGGGAAGAGTCTCTATATCAGTGGGGATCTCACACTGAACATAACCACCAGCACGAACTTATCAAAAACCCTCAACGTTCCAGTTAACCTCCCAAACAACTTTAACATTAAACCCACTGTTTCCGGTACTGAAATAACGCACTTCACAGGAGACCCTGAAATGACAATTATCATAGGTGTTGTGGTTATAGCTGCGTCTGTTATTATCGGGCTTCTGGTTGCTTCATCGAGAGGGAGGCGCAGAAACAGGTGAAAGGAAAGGCTGCACTAATTGCATTGGGCATTCTGTTCATTATGATGCCAATTGCGGCAACAATATCAGATGCGGGAACTGCCTACCCATCATTCTTTACAAGCACGATATCCTACGGGACAGTATATACAGGCGAAAACTTCTCTATATATGTGAACTCAACATATGGTTTTAACAATTACTCTGCGGTTTTGATATTCTCAGGCATGAACCTGAGTGGCATGGCTCCTGGAACCACGGTCCTGTCTCTGAACCAGTCAAATCCGGATATTGTTTTCAACATAACCGCACCAGCCAATCCAGGGACAATATCCATACTCGTTTTGACAACAGCACGGGGATCAACTGTCATGCAGTACAGAACTACGGTAGAGTTTACCGTTGTGAGTCCTATAAAAATGCAGGCAACCATTACCAATCCGACCCAGTTTTACATGTACAATGTTACGGTCACATTTGCGCTGAACGGAAACAACGTTTCAAGATTCGTGATACAAAAGCTTGCTCCATACTCAACGCAGACAGTATCTATAAACTCATCTGCTGTCTCCCTGATCAACAAAGGTGACAACACTATCAGTGTATATGCGAGCACTCCTGGTGCTATCGTGAGCGGTGACTCAACATTCTATTACGGCACACCACCCAACTATACATGGATATACTACATTGCAGTTGTAGTTGTAGCATTCATGATATTCCTTGCAGTCAGTGCGGGAAGGAGATCAATCCCGAAATCACCGAAATGGAAAAAATAATCTTCTGACCCATTGTCAGGCGGTAATTGCTTTCTGAAGTGTTACGAACTCAAGTTCAAGTATGTCCCGTCTCCTGTAGTTCTGTATCTTGGGATCGGGGAAAGAGGTGCTCCCTCTTGCTATCCTGGCAGCTGATACCGCATTGTCGTGTATCTTGTGGGGCTGGCTTGTATTTGTCTCATCAACAATTTCAGGCACAATGCCTGCCCCTTTAAGCTTCATTATGATGCTGTCCCTGTTAGGCATATCGCCATGACCTATCCTTACAGTATACGATAAGTACCGGTAACCAGCGGCAATCGTCCTGATGGATCGCATCATGGAATCTATGCTGGATGCCTCAAAAGCCTCAAGAAGGATGTCGTCTCCGAGTACTGCTATACCTGGCTTGGGACCAGGATCAATTCCTATTATAAGATTACGGAATCTTTCCTTGCCAAGCAGGAAGGGTATTGCTACTCGAACTGCCTCAGTTGCGCTGTCTGTCCTGATCTGCAGGTCAGTGACCTTCTCATCTTTGTTTGAGCTCAGTATTATGGAAACATCCGAAGGCAAATGATCTACATTGTCGATCGAAACGGATTTGATCCGCCAGGATTTGAGCACATTGACAACTTCATGGTAAAACCTGAAATTATGAGTGTAAATCCCGACTCTCTTCATTTACATCATGATAAATATATACTCATTTAATAGCTTTATTGAATTTGCACTCACTGCGAATCTGATTCCGGCTTGCCCTGCTCTTTCAATATCCTGTTGACGAGCTCAACAAACTCTTTTTCCTTCCCCTTTGGGATCACGCCGCCTGCCGCAACATCGTGTCCTCCGCCGGATCCGCCAACCTGCTCGCAAGCGCTTTTCAGGATAGAAGAGAGATTCAGCCCTTTCTTGACCAGCTTTATAGTTCCACGCGCAGAAAGCTTCGTGGTTTTGTCGCCAACATTGAAGCCGATTATCGGCTTGTTCTGGTCCACCATATATAACATAAGGAGATCGCTTATCTTTCCAGCCATCTCTGATTCTGGAGAGTAGAAATACTGGAGATGTGACATGTTCCCGATTTCCTTCATAGTACGATACACATAGTCGATCAGGCGCGTCTTGTAAGTCTTCCAAGCAGCAAGCATTTCTCCCTTTAATGCCCTGTCTCCCAGGAAATACTGGACTGCAACGGAGTTCTTGCCAACTCTGGCGTTGCCATCTATGATGCTGCTCAGTTCCTTGGATGTGAATTCCAGATCCTTGAACCTCATCATGTCTGATTCCAGGTACTTAATGGCTTCGAGGCCGCACTTCTGGGATATAAGCTGACCTGCGAGTTTCTTTTCAAGAATACGTTTCTGCTCCTCATTCATTGATGAGGGTGACTGGTCATAGCCCAAGTGGCATTCTTCAAGAATCTTCTTCGCTCCCTCTGGCTTTCCCGTGATTCCATTGAAGAATGGATCAGTAGAATATACCAGGGAATCAAGAAGCGTCTCGCCCTCTAGGCTTATTGACCGTTCATTGCTAAAAAGATTCGAGTATTCGTCAAGTAAGAGTTTATTCAGACCTGATATTCCACCAAGATCCTGCTTGTCTGCTATCATTCCTGAGATAAAATAAGGAACAAGATCCGAGTTTCGCTCCGAACAGACGAGCGAGAATATCATTGCCATCGTAGAGCCGCAAGCGCCTCTAGTGCCGTCAATTCCAAAATCCCTGGCATTTATGTTCATGGCCTTGGCTGGAGACGGTTTGTAAAAATGATGATCTAGTATGATAAGCTTTTCAAGCTCAGGAACAAACTGGGCCTGATCAGAACCAGCATCTACCACAATGGTAAGGGAGTCGGGGTATTCCATGACAACGTTGCGGAAATCCTCCCCAAGTAAGCTCTTGATATATGTGAGATGAACCCTTTTCTTCAGGCGGAGCAGAGTCTTCAGCATGACGATTGCGGCGCTTGTTCCATCACCATCATAATGGGCTATTACCCTTGCAAAAGGCTCTGACTTTGTTAACTCTGCTGCGTCATATAGCTTATTGTATAAATCCTGGTTGATAAGCTTCTGGACAGGACTCATAGAACCTTGTCTAGGTTCCATCCAGCAGGAAGAACGTTGTTCCTTCTATAATATTTGATAAGTCTGAGAATCTTTGCCATTACAAGTGTTCTGCCTCTGTCGTTGCTCTTGTCACGTGTATTTAATGCAAGATGTGCACTAACCTTCCTGTATCGCTTAATAAGGCTTCGCAGATCATCCGGAATATCAGGTTTGAGCGACTTCTCTTCCAGTACAGTGCTGAGCTTTTTTCCAAGTACCAGCTTCGTGGATGGTATCGCATACTGATCCCTCAATCTTATTCCTACCTCGGCTGTGGTGAGCTTCGAGTTCTTCAACTGTACAATGTTATCTATAATTTCGTCCTTTGAGGCTTTAATCCAAGTGGGTTTAGAGGTATACCTGTCCCTATGTGATCGAGATTTTCCCTTTTTTCTGGTGTGCATTCTGGCCATTTTGTATTCTCCGCTGAAACCGTAATTAGTCAGTTATTAATCTATTTTATGCCTGCAGCGGAAAATAATTCCACAGATCATTTGCATATTCCATGCATTCCTTTACCATGGAACAGGCATTTTAGAATGCGGTTTGAGAGCATATAAAATGCAATTTGAACATTCACGTTACGACTTTATGCAGCCGTTCATACGTGCAGATAGCTTCCATTGCGACAGTCCATATTGTAAGTTCCTCTGGATAAATAGAATACCTGTTTCCCAGACCGTTTAGATTAGATCGGAATTTACCTTCGGAGAAACCGCCGATAATAAGCGTGGTTTCATCTTGGCTGCCAACCGCATCTGAAATGCTGCTTATTCTGTCATCAGGAGAAAAAATACGTATATTTCTCAAACCTCTTGAAGCAATGAATTCCCTGATGGTTGAATCGATCATTTCAAGGAGAATAAGATCATTATTCTGTATAATCTTTTTATTGAAAAGATCCTCGATGAGCCCTGCGAAGCGGTTGAACGATCTTGGTATCCTCGTCTGCCAGTTGACAATTATCACCTTATTGTCTCTTGTGTGTACGAAAATGCGTAACATTCCAGCCTTGTTGAGAATACTCTCCTGGCAGCTAAGAAGAAGCGTGTGTATGATATCCGGCCTGCCACGCCTGGTCGACTCCCCCGGAAAAACTGATTCGATTGCCCTGTGCATGTAGTTTGAATCAAGGAGAACCTCAGAGAGCTTCTTTGTTCTTCTCTTTGAATATGAAACTGCATCTGGGAAACTCCAGAGTTCCTTTGGAACAAGTTCAAGTTCCGCATCTGCTATTATTATGTTGAGCATTCAGGAGTTGATCGCTGCATTTCTTAATTCCTTTTTGCACATTCTGCACATATGAATAAGTGCAAAGCTCTTATTATTCTGATACATGCTTTACCATGTCTATTTTCGTGGATAACTTCCTAAAGGGGAAGACTGTTCTCATTACTGGAGGCGCGACAGGGCTAGGCAAGGCAATGGCCGTCTCCTTTGGAAATCTGGGTGCAAAGATTGGTATCGTAAGCCGCAAGAAGGAGAATCTTGAAGCCACGACAGCAGCTTTGTCCACGATGGGCATAGAGATAGACTACCATGTATGTGATGTGCGGGTTCCTGCACAGATAAGTGAATCTGTATCCAAATTGGAGGATTCGCTCGGCCCAATAAATGTGCTAGTAAACAATGCAGCCGGGAACTTTATTAGCAAGACAGAACAGCTGTCGCCAAAGGCATTCGATACTGTCATAGGCATAGTGCTCCAGGGATCCTCATATTTTTCTCTTGAGATGGGAAAAAGATGGATTAATTCAGGCAATCATGGCACAATACTTAACATAGTTGCCACATACGCTTGGACAGGCTCCGCTTATGTTGTGCCCTCTGCAGTCTCAAAGGCAGGAGTCCTTGCACTTACGCAGTCCCTCGCCGTGGAGTGGGGTCCGAAAGGAATAAGGAGCGTTGCTATTGCGCCCGGTCCCATGCCGACAGAAGGTGCTTGGAAGAACCTGATTCCTGATAATTCATTCGAGAATATCATGAAAGCGAGGAATCCAATGTTGCGCCTTGGTGAGCCATCAGAACTTGCCCATCTGGCGGCTTTCCTCATATCTGATGCTGCCTCGTACATAAATGGTGAGGTAATTACGATTGATGGGGGCGAATGGCTGAAGGGAGCTGGCCAGTTTAACATGCTCTCCGAGATGCCCGACTCTCTTTGGGATGCGATGAAGTCTAGGCGTGGTAAATAGATCAGTATGAGCCTGCATTTCCTGGGTTGGGGGTAACTGCCTTTCTTTCGGATGCGCTGATATCCTCTTTATACAGAATGTATGCAACCATGAGGATGGCCAGAATCAGGCCGGTATTCGAATCGGTGCTGAACTGAGCCACAATCCCAAGTCCTTGATAAATTATCCATGTGAATACTGCAAAGCAAAAAGTCAAGACAGGAGCGTAAATACTCTTGGACAACCATAGAAGTATTGCCATGGAAATAATTGCAATAAATATAATGTTGAATATTCCTGAAAATGCTGAAATCCTTGTTTCAGTCGAAACAGCAAAACCAAGAAACCCGAATGGTGAGGGAAAAGCATTCACTGGAAGGGAGGACCAGAATCCATTTGCGGGATAGGCCTGAAACCCAAGAGAAATGACAAGGGTAAGCACAGTTGCATACCTAATTGTCTTTTCCCCTCTCTGCTTGTTGTTTTCATTGGCTGTGAAGATAAGGACCAAGGAACCAAGCAGGTAAAAAAGAACTGAGCCTGGAAACCCGGTAAGGATGGAAGAACCTATTGTAAAAACACCTCCAAACCCCTCTCCGAACACCCATATGACAGAGCACCACGCGATTGCAGCTGACTGAGTTATATTGAACGCCCTGCCTTTTTTTGCAGCAAGGTAAAGAACACCAATGTAAAGCTGTATAACGGCGGCTGCTAGATCCATCAAAGGTGGATTCCTGTTCCAGACATTTATGCTAAGTTGTATCACCTGCGTTACCGGAAAACCCATTGACAGCATCGGTATCAGGTCATATTGAGCAAAGAGATTGTTCATTTCAGGCTGAATCTGTAAAATTGCATCAAGAATCCACATCACACCAAGTGCAATCCGTAGAAATGACCTGGAACGCTGCTCCTTTATTAAGGCCTGGGATTTTCGGATTAATATGACGATAAAAGGCGCAGGAAGCGCGGATAGCAAAAATTCTTCGTAAAAAGGAACAAAGTCAGATACCTTTATAACGGGAATGCCGAGATAGAAACGGAACTCGAAATAGAAAATAATCCCAAGAAGTACGGCCATCAAGGTAATCAGCATATATGCAGATAGCTTCAGGATTGTTCTCATCAGCCTGATAGGTAATCGATATAGCAATAAGATGTTTTCATACTTTGTGGACAGCAAAGCAGTCTTTCAACATTCTCCCTGAATGGAGATCACAATACCTCACGGGGAATCCTTCAAAAGAGCCGAGATATGGTGTTGAATCGGACAGCCAAACCTTTTAAGACAATAAGCAATACTCAGGATTATGGTTGTACACACTATCTGTGCCGATGAATCAGTCGTTTTTTCTCATGTCAAGGGAACAGGCGAATTATTTTTGAAGGGGCGGGTCTGAAATCAAGATAAAGCAACTTTTCACTGTTTTTTCTCCTCTTGTCTTCGCACTGAGGTACCTCAGCAAGGAGAGAAAAGTACTGGTTCTTGTATCCGTTGTTGCGGCACTAACAGCAGTATTCAGGCTGCTTGTTCCTATTTATTTTGGCGACGCAGTTAACTCTGTCGAAAGCACCGACTTCTCGGCAGCAGAACACTTTGTGGTTCTGATACTGATCGTTTCAGGATTGAGTGCAATCGCACAGTTTGTTGTGAACTATGGCTCCCAGTATCTTTCCCAGCGATATGCATACGAACTTAGGAAGGATGTATTCCATCATCTCCTCAACAAGAAGTTCAGGTACTATGAGACGCAGACCTCCGGAAATTTGCTGTCAAGGTCGACAATGGACATCGAAGCGACAAGGAATTTCGTCCTGAACGTACTGTCGCAACTTATTCCGACGATCTTCCTGATAGCGATTGCTTTCTACTTCCTTATCACATTGGATGCAATTTATTCCCTGTTCTTCCTTGTGGCTGTTCCATTACTCATATATCTCGGGATCACATTCCAGAGGAAGCAGAGGAACCATTGGCGCATAATAAGGGATACCTATGGCACCATGAACGAACGTCTGCAGGAAAACATTACTGGCCAGCGTGTAGTGCGAGGCTTTTTAGGCGAAGATCGTGAGATAGGTAGATTCACGGAGACCACGGATACATATTTTCAGGAATATAACCTCGTGGCGAAACTCCGGGGAAAATACAACAATCTCATGCCGTTGTTGATAAGTGCTGCGGCGACAGGCGTTATCCTCTATGGCGGCTACACTTCGCTGATAACGGGTAGCCAGATCGGAAACCTGGCGGCCGCCGTGAACATATTCAACACGATGACATTTCCGGTTAGCTTCCTTGGTAGATTGATTGTCTTCTCTGAGAATGCAAGGGCAGGAATAGATCGTATTGACACAATAATAGACGGCAAAGACGAAGAAGTCGTCTCCGGTGAAATAAGGAATCCATTAAGCCCGCCTGCTGAAGTCAACGCGATTTCCTTCTCCCGAGCCTCTAAAGTAATTCTAAATGATATGAGCTTTCACATCAAGAAAGGGGAGTTTGTTGCTATAACCGGAACTACCGGAAGCGGCAAGAGCACGCTTATAAATATGCTTCCAAGGTTGTATGACCCGGATTCCGGTACAATTTCGTACAATGGCGTTGTGTACGATAAATTCACGCTTCCAGAAATAAGGGAAAGGATTGCGGTGGTGCCGCAGGAAATAAGCCTCCTCTCAGGATCCATCAGGGAGAACATAGCGTTCGGAAAGGGTGAGTTCACCGATCTGGAAGTAGCGGAGGCGGCAAAGATAGCCCACATTGATGACTTTATAGATAGCCTGCCGGATAAGTACGAAACAATAGTTGGCGAGCGCGGTATCACTTTATCAGGTGGGCAGAAACAGAGAGTTGCAATAGCGAGGGCTGTCATAATGAAGCCGGAGCTCCTCATCTTTGACGATGCCACCTCAAGCCTTGATGCGGAGACCGAGCTGGATATATTCAATTCAATAAGGAAGAATCTGCGCTCAACATCCGTTATTATAATATCGCTGAAGGAAACTGGTCTCATGTTTGCCGACCGCGTCCTCGTAGTCGATAATGGAAACCTAGAGGAGGTAACTGACTCCCGGAGGAGTCTTATCGATACGTCGAGAAGAGATGGCCTGGCTGGAGGTGACTGATCACGCCGAAGACATATGAGGAGGTCGAGGATGAGCTGATAAAGGGAGGCAAAGGTTTCGCCTCATTCAAACGAATGATAGGCGAAATGCTTTCCCAGAAGAGGGAATCAGCGAAACTGGGTATATCTATCATAGTCACTGCGGTGATGGGTACAATTTATCCTCTTTCAATAGGACTTGCGGTCGATGCAATCCTTATCCAAAAGAGCGTCATCCTGCTTATTGCGTATGCATCCCTGTTTTTCACGGTCTACGTAGTACAGTTCTTCTCAAACCGCGTGCGAACAATAAGTTCTACCTACCTGGCACAATACACTATCAAAACCCTGAGAGACAAGGCATTCAAAAACCTCCAGAAAGTGCCAGTCTCATTCTACAGCAAGGTAAAGACTGGATACCTTATAAGCAGGATTAGCAATGATGGAGAGTCCCTAAGCGAATTCCTGACATTCCAGGTGCCTCAGGTGGTCTCAGGTATAACGACAGTAATAATTTCTGCGTCAATTATGCTTATACTTGCACCAAGACTCGCGCTTTATTCATTCATCGTGATACCGCTTCTTATCGGCTTTACATTTTCGCTTCAGCCAAGGGTTAAGCGTAATTATCTAAGGACGAGAAAGACGATTGCTGCAATAACAGGAAACCTGAGCGAAAACATCAATGCAATGCGGGCAATCAAGAGCTTCAACGTGGAGGACAGGGTTGAGGGGAACTTTGACAAACTCAACAGCGCAAACTACGCAGCCAACATGAAAGCTTCCAGGCTGGCATCATCGTACGGATCTGTTGTAAGGATAATTGAAGCCGTTGGCATCGCTATCGTGCTGATAGAAGGCGGCATAATGGCGCTTGGTGGCCTGATTACTGTCGGTATACTTGTATCGTTTGTGTTTTATGTCCAGGAATTCTTCGACCCTGTCGTGCAGCTTTCACAGACCTATAACTCATATCAATCTGCAATGGTTGGTCTAGTCCGGATATACGGCATCATAGACAGCGAGAAAGACAAAGATCCTGTGGATTCAGTCAAGCTAGAGGATTTCAAGGACAAGATTGAGATCAAGGATGTCACATTCTCATATGGTGGCGACAATGCGCTGGAATCCGTATCATTCAGCATAAGAAAAGGTGAGAAAATTGGCATTGTGGGACACACGGGTGCCGGGAAGACCACAATATCGAACCTGATCATGAAATACTATCATCCGACCACAGGGACGATCCTGATCGACGGGAGGAATCTGGAT
>JAJYZI010000097.1 GCA_021800105.1 Thermoplasmata archaeon | reverse complement strand
TGATGTTTTCTGACAGCTTCTCAATGACTGATGGAATTCCATCATAATCATGCAGTGACGATGAGGCCGCCCTGAGCGCTGATCTTTCGTCCTCGTTCAGAGAAAGCGTATCGGTGAAAAAAGTGATCGCTTCAGATACGCGCCTTTCAGCGTCGTAGTACTCAAAGAAATCAATGTATTCGCCACGAGAAGCATCAAGTATGTTTGCGCCGCCGAAGAACTCGGCACCATATTCATCAAGAGGATCTACGATTACAGCTCTTTTACAAACGCCAGTTATAAGCAACCTCATCAGTAAAATCTTGCCAAAATATGATTTCCCGGAACCCGTTTCTCCTATTATCAGGAGGTTGTGTGAAGCTTCCTTCATCTGGTTAAGGAATATTGGCATGCCGGTTGACGCATCGCTCCCTATCAGAATTCCTGATGTGTCCGGTTCGGCAGAAACAAACAGGGGGACCATTGTGGATAAAGGATCCGAATCAACCAGATACCTGGTCCTGGCGCTTTGAAATAGATCCATGAAGAGTGCGTTTTTCCTCATATACTCCGGGGCCCTGAATTTCAAACCAAGCAGGTCCATCGACATAAGGAACTTGTTTACGGATCGCTGCAGACTGGCTGGGTGTGAGCTTGATATCTTCACTGTAAGTGAAAGGTCGAATAGTGAATTTCCGTTCAGACCAGTGCTCTTGAGCATCCTGTCCAGCTCTGGTATCTCACTTCTTATCTTCTCGTTCCTTGCATCAACAGATTTGTTCACCCTTATTTCTGAAGCTCTCTCGGCCCTCATTGCCTTAAGTTTCCTCGCTCCGGTCTGCGCTGGGATGCTCCGAAGTGCTACTATTATATCTGAATCCTCTCCGAACGAGTCGATCCAGCGAGAAAATTCATTTTCAAGCGAATATGAGGCATTTTCAAGGAAGTATTTCACTGAATATTTATTCGTTATGTAGTACTTCTTTCTCAGACGTATTTTGATGCTTTCAGTCTGAGATCGTACTCCAAGCAAGAGGGTGCCGGTGATTGCGAAAAGCATATCTAGATTGAATGCAGGTATATTGATTCCAACTCCTCCTCCATCACTGTTTTTCTTGCTGAAAAGCCACTCGCCTCAAGCAGTGATATAATACTCAAAGCACTTTTTTCAAGCCAGGCTGGTTGCGAATTCTCGCTGCCTATGGTGCCGAAGATTGCTATATATACGCTATGGTAAACTGATCTCGAAATTAGCCCGTTCACCATGTTGTTGTAGGCAGCAGCGCCTTCAGACTCCTTCACGTCAGGCTTGGTCCCTTTCTCATGACTTAGGGGGACTACGAAGATTTTCATTTCACCGTTGATAGAGTTCAAAATCCTCCTCACGTTATCATATATAGATGCAGACAACCCTTCAGAAACATCATATATGTCGCTGGAAAAGAGCCGAAAAACTATTCCCACCTTATTTTTTTCGGTTACGAAAGTGAAATCCTTTGTATTTGCGGAATAGTTTGGATGGATATGGAACGATTTCCTGCTCAGCTTCCAGGACATCCATCCAGCCGTCCTGACAAGTACATGTTTCTGCCCTCTCTTATAGATAGTTACAAGGAGACCAAATGCTAGCAGTGCAATGGCCACTATAGGTAAAGACCTGTATACTAGAAAAGCAACAAACGCAAATACAGCAAATATGATAATTCTCTCAGGAGAAAGTCCAAGTATTGATGACCTGAATCCATACAGATTAGGCGGGAACCTGTTCTGACGCATGATCAATATTCCTTCCTGTAGTCCAGGTCTCTTTGGTATAGCTCGCTCCAGTCAATTCCCCTGCCTGATCCGGCAAGAGGCAAGTGCATTCCGGCCGCCGATCCAAGTGTGCCGGCTATATCAAGCGAAGCGATACCTGAAGCAGTTCCTTGAATTCTCCCTATAGTATCCTGCATGGATATGCCATTTGCAAGGCCAAGAAGTGAAGATGATGAGAATATCCTGAACGATGAGACAATAACGAATGGAGATGAAGCTGCGAATATGAGGAATGCCAGCTGTAGAAGAAAGTTCCCAGAAGATTCAATCGCGAAATATACCGCTATAATGGTGAAAAAAGGAAAAACTGCAGTTTCAATGAAGAGTTTCCACATCCTTTTTGCGTATTCATCGACTTTTGGCATCGCAAAGAGGATTGAAAATACGGGTAAAAGTATAGAAAGGACAATCAAAAGCGCCTGCCTCAGTTCGAGCGTCACAATAAGACTTGTTGTTGCAAGGAAATAACCGCTCAGGAAAAAGAATTGCATTATGGAAAGATAGGATGGTGCCGCGCCTGATACCTGGGATATAGAACTCATTGACGATGTGTATGACAGGCCGGATGACCAGTTCACGCCTGCATTATTCCATATGAAAGAGAAACCTGAGCCTGATATGTACATTATAACCGCCAGAATCTGGATCGTGAAAAGAGGAAGGACTACAGCAAGCGACATCCTTATCAGAATATTCAGACGATTAATGGGTCCCCAGAGAGAATTAATTGCAAGAAATGCAGTCGCCATGGCAATTAGCGCCATCTCTGTAATTATAAAATAAGAAGTGGCGAAAACAAGGTTGTATATTGCATAGTAAGCAGGGGATCCGCCAATAATTGAAAAAAAGGAATAGCTGGGATTCAATCCGTACTGCATTGCAATGTACCAGAATGGAGTGATTATTGCAATATA
>JAJYZI010000004.1 GCA_021800105.1 Thermoplasmata archaeon | reverse complement strand
AAAGTTAAAGTCGGCTGGTTTTAAAGTGCTTGCCACATCATACGCTAAAATTTATCACGATGTGCCTTTACCTGGAAAATTTGGGTACTGGTCAGTGCATGGTCGCAGTGATCCAAACCGCGTAAAGCTAGAGATTACAAACTGGTTCACGTATATGAGGGAAGTTCATTTAAATGACTCATTTTTTATTTGGAGGGCACTCTTCCACTCGCTTAAATTCATTCTTCCAAATCTACTTACCTACATCATGTTGGGAGAACAAAACAGGAAAAAGCTGATGGAAAATCTCTTGCTTGGTCTGCTTGATTCAGTCAGGCAACCTAAATTTAAGAAATAGGTTGTTTTTCAATTTCCAAAATCTGGCTGTAGTTACGTCAAAAAAGCTCAGGAAACTCAATTTGTGCAGCTTTTTGCCGATTCTATTGTCAAACAAACCGGTTCCAAATATCGCCTCAAGACTCATTCTCTTATCCAGGTATGTTTCTGGTGGGCCATAATATATTTTATGTACCCCTAATTTTGTCTTAACTTCTCTTATTTCTTTTATTTCCCTCATTTTCGAAAGGGGTGAGTATGGAATTGAAATGATTACTGTCGAACCTTTTTTGCCTACCCTGAGTATTTCATCATACACTAAAGTTGGATTGTTGATATGATGCATAACTCTAACCATTACTATTAGATCAAACAGACCGCTTTCAAAGGGGAGGTTGAAAAAATCACAACGCCTCAATTGTGTTCTGGTCAACCGTTTTTTAGCTTCTTCTAAGTTCCTGCTAGAGAAATCGACCATATAAGTCTCTTCGCTTATTCTCTCCAGGACAGAGGTGATTCTCCCAAATCCACCGCCCAGCTCGAGCGTCTTTTTTGGGCTTCCAGCGAGTTTCATAATAAGTCTTCTTTCCGCCAAATCCAGTATTTCTCTATTTTTCCACTCACCGAGGTAATCATAGTTTTCGTAATCAGGAGGATCCACAAAACAAAAACGCAATTTAATCTAATTAACGTTTACTCATAAATAAATCATGATTTTATGTACGTGGGCAAAAACTAATCTGTGCTGATGATTGCTTTTGAGTAAAGCGATCAAGGCAAGTAACTTGGAATATCTAAAACAGGAAATAGGACTTAACCTGCTGTATCAAACCTGATGTGTACATCTACTAAACCACTTTGAATTAAAGAAAAGAAGTTAATGCCTAAATGCATTATGTTCGTATTGATATTAGTTAAGATCGGCGGCAGTGTGATAACTGACAAGAATGTGTACAGGAGATTCAGGGAAGACTCTTGCAAAAAAATCATTCAGACACTTTCCATTTTGAATGAAGATCTTATAATGACTCACGGGGCAGGATCATTCGGTCATATTATTGCCAAGAAAAGCGGTTTCCCAAAGAAGTTCAAGCAAGAGGATGTGCATGCTTTCTCAATAGTTCACAAAGACGTTCTTGATCTCAATACCAGGATCGCGGGAATTATGCTTGAAGAAGGATTATCCCCCATCAGTATTCCCACCCAGTCTATATACCGAAACGGGTCTCCCGACCTCACTGATTTCAAAAAATACTTGTCTCTGGGGTTCACTCCACTGGGCATGGGTGATGTTATTCTGCGCGCAGGAATGATAAAGATTATCTCGGCGGATGATCTTTTGGTAGCTCTCAGTGCAGTATTCAAACCAAATCTGGTAATATTCATGACCGATGTTGACGGAATCTACGATAATGACCCAAAGACAGTCAGTGATGCTAAGCTACTCAAATCCATTGACAGGAACATTGCGTTTAGCCAGGTCATGAATGACGTGACTGGCGGCATGAAGTCAAAGTACGAGAAAATATTGAAGATAAGAAAGCATGCAGGAAAGGTTGTTGTTGTCAACGGTAACAAACCTGAAAGGCTTAATGACATTGGGGAGAAAGATTTCATCGGCACGGTGATTTAATTGGATGAAAAGATAGAGGCTCGCAAGACTGAACATATAAAGATAGCTGAGGAGGAGAAGGTAACCTCCGAGAGAAACTACTGGGATGATATACGCCTGATACACCAGGCTGTACCTGACTTCGATTATGACTTAATTTCAACCGAGGCTGGGTTTCTTGGTAAGAAGTTCTCACATCCTATGGTCATCTCATCAATGACAGGTGGAACAAGCAGGGCAAAGACAATAAACCGGAACCTTGCAAAGGCGGCTGAGAAGTTTAACATTCCGATGGGGGTAGGAAGCATGCGTGCATGCATCCAGGATCACGGACTCTCGGAGACTTATTCCGTGATCAATGAATTTAAGGTGCCTGTCAGACTTGCTAACATAGGTGCTCCACAACTCGTTAAGCAGGGAAAAGGAGCTTTCACTGATGCTGATATCGAGTACGCGTTCAAGCTGATAGATGCTAGTTTCCTGATTGTTCATTTCAACTTTCTCCAGGAAATGGTCCAACCCGAAGGAGATCACAATGCCAAGGGCATTTTGAAAAGGCTTTCTGAAGTTGCTGGAAGTTATCCCGTCATCGCCAAGGAAACAGGAAACGGTTTTTCCAGGGAGGCATGCTTGCAGCTCAAGGACGCAGGCGTCAGGGCTATAGATGTTGGAGGACTGGGAGGCACATCCTTCGCTGCGATTGAATATTACAGGGCGAAAAATGCGGGCGATAGTGAAAAGATGACATCAGGGGAAACTTTCTGGAACTGGGGTGTCCCATCGCCAGCCTCAATAGAATATTGTCATGATATCCTACCGACAATTGGAAGTGGTGGACTCAGGAATGGGCAGGATCTAGCCAAGGCACTAAGTCTTGGAGCAGCGATGGGAGGCTTCGCAAGATCTCTTCTCAAAGGTGCAGACGATTCATACGAACAGATTGAGGCCGTTATTTACCAGATTATCCGGGATCTTAAGATAACAATGTTCCTCACAGGATCTTCTAAGATCGAACAGCTGAGAAAAGCGAAAAGGATTATTTTTGATCCGTTGAAAACATGGATGGGAGCTTACGATGCCGGAAGACTATGAACCTCCACCGGAAATCGAAACATCGATGAAATGCCCCGTTTGCGGCAAAAACCTATTCCTAATCTACTTTACGACCACAATACCATATGAAGGAAGGATAGTCATAAACACGTATGTCTGCCACAACTGCATGTACAAGAACCCGCAGGTATATTCAGAAGGGCAGGAAAAAAAGGAGAAAATTACGCTCAGGATCACCGAGCCCGAGGACCTCAGTGTCCTTGTATACAGATCTCCGAAAGCATCTATAATAATACCAGAGCTTGATGCGGAGATTCTTCCTGGTGATGATTCCAGAGGCGATCTGACGACAGTCGAAGGAATCCTGCTCACCATATATGACCGCCTTGACCTATTTATGGGAGACCCGGAAAACGAATCTAAAATCAACGTTATTCGAAACAGGTTGTCAAACGTAAGGGAAAGTGCAATTGGGCTCACTATAATGATAGAGGATGAAAGCGGCCTGAGCAGGATTAACAGCCCGAAGTCTGTTTCCGAATTTTTCTGAATCCCTGCCTAAAATAGGGTTTTCATGAATTTCGATGTTGAGTGAAATTCCTATTTTTTCCTAAGACCTATGGCTCCTACTATGATCACGAGAATATATTCAATGAAAAGAAGCGGATAAAGTCCGGGGATGTAGTGCTGGAACCCGTCATAGCGGGAGAAACTGAATAGATAACCAGCGAACTGGGATGCGGAAAGCCCAACATTTAGGGACGAATACGTGGCTATATCCGCTACGAGGAATATTGCGACAATAGCGGAACCGATTACTCCTATCTTTCCGAAAAATGTGTTATGCTTTACGGCTATCAAAGCACCCCCTATAAGCGAGATCAATGCAACAACGAGCATCCCATACCAGTGATAAAAATACTTCGGAACAGTCTGGAAATCAGTCTGCAGGTTATTATCTGTAAGAAGGATGGCAACCGCCGTTATGAACGCAACTACCAGGAGCAGGCCCTGCGTAACGAAGTAACTATCCCTCTGTTTTTTATCTGCCATTAGATAATGATCCATATTATAATGTATAAACTTTGCCTCAATTTTCCATATTAGAATATACCAAAAGCGAATACAAAAAATCTAAACCTCTTCTATTTCGCTCTTGAAATTGTGCTTTCAAGTCTGCTGATCTCATCCATACTGAGTCTCCAGCCAACAGAACCGACATTTTCTGTGACATGCACTGTATTTGATGCCCTAGGTATGGGAAACACATTTTCGTGCTTAGAATAGAACCAGTTCAGGGCGATTTGCGACAATGACTTCCCTCCATGGTTCCTCGAAATATCAGCGACAGCAGCGCTCAGGGATGCGTTATCCGATCCAAGCTTTCCATGTCCCAGGGGATAATAAGCAAGAACTGCCATTTTTCTTTCACGGCAGTGGGGAAGAATATCCTTTTCTATCTTTCCATCAACGAGGCTGTACGGCATCTGCGTAGAAGCAAGATCATTTGTTTTTAATGCTTCCTCAGCATCCAGCATCTGTCTTAGGGAAAAATTGCTTATACCAATATACCTGATTTTCCCCTCCTTTACAAGATACTCCATTGCTCTCATGGTTTCTGAAATCTTGATCCGTTTGTTGGGAAAATGAATCTGGTAAAGGTCTATATAACTTGTCTGGAGATTCTTCAGGCTCCCATTGCAGGACTTGATCACAGAATCATAATCGAGATTGGATCTCCAAACCTTCGTCGCTATGAAGATTTCGTCCCTTTTTCTCCCGGATATTGCTTTGGCCACCAGAGTCTCCGTTCCATAAATCTCGGCGGTATCAATGAAATTCACACCCTGGTCAAGGCCTGTAATTATTGCATTTAGGTGTAATTCACTCCTTGGCTTCATCTTCAGAAGCTTGGCAGCTGCTATCCACCCTGGATCATAATATGTGCCCATTCCAAATAGCGGCAGTTTAAAACCAGTCTTTCCAAATTCCCTGTATTCCATGTTTACACCTCTCTTATCTTACAGTGAAAGGTGTTATCGCTTCCAGCCACTTGAAGGCTTTGTAGACATTGCCAAACTCCATATGAGCACATTCTTTCTTCGTTCGTACCTGTAAGAGGATAGCAGGCTTATAGTCTCGAGCAAGAGAAGCGGGAAAATGTAAGGTCCGAGATCGCTTCTCTTCCTAATTGCTGCATATATGTTTCTGAAAAAAAGGAGCGGATCTGAAAGCAGCAGAAAATCCATTATCTGTGGCCGGAATCCCATGGACCACATCTGCCTGTGCCCATAGATAATTCTACTCCTCTGCATAATATAGTCTCGAACGTTTTCAGCAGCTAGGTTGTTGATCTTTACATTATCTGCGTATACAACCTTCATACCTTGACTTGCGGCTAACATGCAGATGTATTCCTCATCATTAACGACATCAGGCATTCTTGAAACAAGCTCCCGGCGGAACGCAATCATCTCTCCTCCATGCGGTATTTCACCTTTTAATGCAATATGCATGAGCGAAGCGTTCCTTATCTGCCATAACAGTGCTCCAGTCCTCGATGAAAGTCCGGGCCTCTCAATCGGGACGACATCGGGGAACACAACTCCAACTTCGCTGGAGAAACATCGCTCAATTTCGCTGATAGCAGATGGATCGAAGTGAATGTCTGAGGAAATAAGATAAAGAATATCGCCGTGCATAAAATCAAGGCAGGAATTTATCGCTGCTATTTTCCCTCCACGTTCTTTCTCTCTGATCCGTATTAATCTTGTATCATTTACTTCATCTAAGAAAGAATAATCAGCAATGTTCGGGGAACCATATGCCACTGCTATTCTTACGAATGACGAGCAAAGCAGCGAGTCAATCATCTGCTTAAGGCCCTGAGGATCATTATATGAAACGACTATGGCTTCTTTAATCATGATTTCCACTTCTTGCTTTCCTTGACTCCATAAGTCTTCTGTATTTCTCGGAATCCAGCACAAAATAGCTTCTGGAAATAAGGGTCCTGAATGATTCCGATCCACGACCGGATGCCATTAGGCGGTGGTTTACAATCAGACCCTTAATGATCATCATTGGTGCAAGCAAGAGGAAGAGGATTCCCGAGACTGCCTGCCTCGGATTCCAGCTTCTGGATCTCTCCCTTAAGCGTGCTCGATGATCTCTCTCGCCAGCTCTGGATAAAAGATCTGCATAATAGGCCGCACCATAGACAGGAATGACATGTGCGGCATCTTCCATAACCAGTGGATCTCTGATGTCGGAATAGTAATTATATGCATAAGAGGAAGACATGCAAAGGGAAAGGCAGATATCATGCAAGCCAAGAATCCTTCTCCTTAGAAAAGCCCGGAAAATGACCTCCCAAAGCATGCCGTCATCGGCAATGAGGAAGATGTCAACATCATCTCCTTCCTTTGGTTCATATGACACAGAACCGCTTATTCCAGCAAAGGCAAGGCCAGATTCACCGAGCATCGAGAGATAATTAACGGCATATTGCATCTTTCTCCTTTTTACCTCGCTGTGGAGGACAATGTCCTCTCGATCAGGAAAAACATTGATTGTCTCCATTTTGCAATAATATCAAAATAGAGGTAATATTCTTTCGGTTTTGGTTGCACTTGGTTATTGGAATCACGCAAGACTTCTTAAAACCGCTTCGGGCATTCATTCATACTGGCACTTGAAAGCTTCCGGTAAATAAAGATAAACATTAATTGAAAAATGAAATACGCCCAGATGCCTGTTTCAAGGGAAGAGAAATTAGTAATCTCCTTGGCCATACAACTGGCCGGAGGAATTTACCTTGTCTTTTACGACCACAGGCTTTACACTTTTGGCATCCTTCATTATTACGCTCTCTTGGGCTATCTTTTACTCGATGGTATATTCTTCATCATGCTTCTCCTCTCTTACAATGCAAAAATAAGGCATATTATTGGCTTCTTCTCAGCACTCGGGGCATTTGCCATGGTTCTAGATGCATTCTTTGGGCTTCCGATATCGAAATACAGCACTACGTCGATATATGGCATCCAGTATCTTTTTGGCTTCGGGTTACCTGGCACAGGAAGTCTCTTCGGAACTTCACTTGCCTTTACAATTCTGTTGCTGGGAAGCGTTGCAACCGCGTTCCTGGCGACAAAAGCATCCTGAAACACTGAATAACGAAGTTTTAAATTTAATGAAATTTTATTCCGTAGGCTATAAAGATGAAGCTGACCTATTTTGTAACTATCGACGAACCCCACCTGCACCTGCTTAAAGTTGAAATGGCAATCTCAGAAATAACGGACAATGAGATAATACTTACAATGCCTGCCTGGACCCCGGGAAGCTATCTCATACGAGACTTTGCCAGAAATGTCAGGAGTCTCAGCGCACATTCCTCGGATGGCAGGATCCTTGAGGCGAGGAAGAAGGACAAGAGCAGCTGGAGAATATCTACAGCAGGGAGCACAGAGCTTAGGATATCATATCTTGTATTCTGTGAAGAGCTTTCTATCCGATCCACTCATCTGGATGCCAGCCATGCATTCATACTCGGTACTAGCGCATTCATGTACATGGAGGGATACAAGGATCAGGCCCTTGAAATATCCTTCAATATACCTTCAGACTGGCGCATTTCGACTTCGCTGGAAAAGACAATTGATAATGTGTATCGAGCGATCAATTATGACGTCCTCGTTGATTCTCCGGTTGAAATAGGCAAGCATTTGAGCGGTTCCTTTGCAGTCGATGGAAAGGAGCATGAAGTTGCTCTATACGGGCAATTCAACGGTGACTTCCAGAAACTCCTTAACGATATGCAGAAGATCGTCGAGGCCACACTCAGGATATTTGAGCATGCACCCTATAAGCGCTATGTTTTCATACTGCAATCATACCTGGGAAACCAGACCGGCGGTCTTGAACACTCGGCCTCATGTGCTGTCTCAATGGATCCCGCAATGATCTTTGACGACGATTATTACAAGCGTCTGATGTCCGTGATTGCGCATGAATATTTCCATACGTGGAATGTTAAGCGCATCAGGCCTGTTGAACTTGGCCCATTCAACTATCGGGAGGAAAATTATACAACTCTTTTGTGGTTCTCCGAGGGAGTTACGGATTATTTTGCAGACCTGATAATTCTCAGGGCAAAACTAATCGACCAATCGAAATACCTCGAATTCCTGGGTGAGTCGATCAAGTTGATTGAGTTCACACCCGGTTCGCTTGAGACTTCTCTTGCAGATTCTTCATTTGATACATGGATAAGACTATACAAGCCTTCTCCCGATGATGTCAACAGCTACATTTCATATTATCTGAAGGGTAAGGTGATAGGCCTCCTGATGAGCAAGAAGATAGCTGCTCTCACAGCAGGCAGCAAATCACTTGATAACCTTCTCCTCCTGCTTTACGAGAAGTTCAGGAAGGATGGAAAAGGCTTCACCGAAAAGGACTTGCTTGCTGCCCTAAAGGATCTTTCCGGACAGGACTTCAATGATTTCTTCAACAGGTATATCAGGGGGACCGAGAAGATAGACTTCGACGCCGAACTCGCCGAAATGGGATTGAAGATAGATCGAACGCATTCCGTTGATTCAAGGGCCTTACTCACATGGTCAGGAATTATCTTAAAACGGGACGGTATAG
This sequence comes from Thermoplasmata archaeon, assembly GCA_021800105.1. Lineage (GTDB taxonomy): Archaea > Thermoplasmatota > Thermoplasmata > Thermoplasmatales > Thermoplasmataceae > UBA582. Next base: position 40,594 of record JAJYZI010000004.1, on the reverse strand, counting down.
CTTACACGGTTGCGGCAGTCATCAAGGGAAAGCCAGCTTACCGTGCAGGTATAAACAGCGGAGATGAGCTAGTGGCAATAAATGGTGCGAGGTTCAGGGACGATAATACTTCGGCTATAATGAAGGGTGCAAAAGTTATGGTTGACGCATTCAGGTCGAAATCCGGTGAAAAGGTAACTATAACTGTATTCAGGAGAAACAACCTTATGAGTATTATGAGCGATGCTGAACCGTTTCCATTCGATACCTATAAGATAACGGAAGTCCCTGAACAGGGAGATAAAAAGAAAATAATGGAAAGGGTACTTCTATCCGCAGTCACATTATAACTAGTGCCTTGATACCAGGAACCTTCCTAATTTCCGGCACTATTTCCGGCGGTATAGGCCTCTCAGTGACTATAGTTGCCCTTGGTTCTTCACTCAGCTCAGGATCATCAGCGATCACCTGCCTCACGCTGATATTCATGCGCGCAATTATTGCGAGCGTGCCAGCGATGATACCGGGTTGATCCGGTGACTCCGGTATGATCTGCATCACACCCATTCCGAGCCTGGAACTTGAAGCACCAAGATTTGCAGTTGGAGTGAGCGAAGAATAAAATTCAAGGAGTTCAGGATCTTTTGCAATCCTCCTGATAGTTTCTATCACGACCCTGCGATCTATATTCATTGTCCTCCCGATCTGAGATGGGGAAAGCATAATCTGTCCGCAGAACACCGAATACTCATTGTCAATGTTCTTCCTGACACTTAGGCCGAGTGCCAGCATGAGCTGTGCAACCTTCGCCTGCGAAGGTAACTTTTCAAAACGGGACTTCAGTTTTGTCCACATGAGGATCAATCAACTTGGCGGATCACTGATGCCGTCTTCAGTTACCTGGATCACAACTTCTCCCTCCGGCAGGTTCGGCGAGTCTATCAGCCTAGCAATCCTTCTCCCAGCTTTCGACTTCCTAAGATAAATCCTGAAGGTTGCTGTATGCCCGACTATATTTCCTCCTATTGGGGCGGTCGGATCACCGAAGAACACATCCGGACGCGCAGAAACCTGGTTAGTAACCGCAATTACTGCGTTGTTAAGTAGCCCGAACTTGAGCAGATCATGCATGTGCCTGTTAAGCATCTGCTGCCTGCCTGCAAGCGATCCCCGTCCCATGAATTCTGCCCTGAAGTGGGAAGTAAGCGAGTCAACAATCAGTAGTTTTATGTTCCTTCCCTTTGCCTCTTCGATCGCCTTCTCGACCAGGAGTATCTGATGGTGTGAATTATATGCCCTAGCTACCTGTATTCTTCTCAGGGTCTCGTCAGGATCAAGACCCTTTGCTTTTGCCATCTGTATAATTCTCTCAGGCCTGAAGGTATTCTCCGTATCGATCATGAGAACGTCGCAGTTGAATCCTCCCATTTCTTCCGGCATGGTTGCGTTAACCGCAAGCTGCTGCATTATCTGGGTTTTGCCAGATCCGAACTCTCCGAAGAACTCAGTTATAGACTGGGTTTCAAGGCCGCCACCTATGAGCTCGTCGAGGTTCTTGGATCCGGAGGTCAGCTTCTTTACAAGCTGCCGTCTTTTCATTATCTCTTCACCGCTCTCGAAGTTACCTACGTCTGCAAACTTCCTGGCGGAAGCAATGATCTTTACTGCGGCGCCCTCCCCGATTCCTGCTAGTTCTGAAAGGTCCTTCGGGGACGCAACTGCCAGTGACAGTATGTCATCATAACCATTTTCCCTTAATTTTTCAGCCGTGGCTTCACCAACTCCGGGAAGATCCTCAACCTCGACTTTCTTCTCTTCCTTTACCGTCTTTTCCTCTTTTGCCATTACTGCATTCCTCCCTTGATACCAAGAGAGCGATCCGTTCTCTCTATAGAACCTTCTCTATCCGACAACTCAAACATCGCCCTGATTGCATCAACGTTTTCAGGAACAACGTCGCTTTCCTGGTGGACGGCCTGGACAAAGTTCAGCCTAGTCCCGCTGACCTTAATACTCTCCTTCCACACCGCAATCTCAAAGAGGTCTCCCCGTGGCCTGCCAAGCTCGCGTGCATAGTCCATGATCTGGGCGGTTGAGCTCTTTCCATCTTTTCCGGTAGTTACAAAGATCCTTCTCTTCTCAGAGAAGAGGTCTATAACCTTACTCGAATTGGTTTCTTTCTGGAGGTCTACGTTTACGACATGAACGTGCATGAGTGTTGTCGGTACCTTCACTGCAACCGTGTCCACGGGAATATTTCCAATTACTGTCTGCAGATCCGGCCCATGATGTGACGGGAATGAAAGGCTCGGCTCTACAGCGTTTATTGGTCCTTTCTTGCTGTCGTTCTGGTCTGTGGCCCTCCTGACAAGCGTCGCATAGATTTTGCTCACTCCTATCGAGTCCCTAAGAGTCGAGACAGTCCTCGCCAAACCAGTGGTATTACATGAGACAACCCGCACATAATTCTTGCCTAACGCCGAATCGTAGTTGGCGTATGCGTTGAAGCTGGTTTCTGCAACATCTGCTTCCTCTCCCCCTTGAAAGACAGCTCTGACCCCCTTCTTTTTGTAGATAGCAAGGTTTTTCTCACCAACTCCCTCAGGCGTTGCATCAACTACAACTTCAGCCTCTTCGATCATGTTCTCGACTGAGCCTTCAACCTTTATTCCCTTATCCTCAAATTCCTTCATAAATTTCTGGTCAGGAACAAAGATCCTGTATTTAACCGACGCAAGCTTCGCTATGTAGTCGGGAGAGGTTTTTGCAATTCCTACCACCAACATGTCGTCCTGCAGCGTTATCGCATCAGCCACCCTTCTTCCAATAGTTCCGAAACCGTTAACCGCGACCCTGATCATCGTTTCACGATCTCAATCATAAATATAGAAGGATCGAATCTTCAGCCTATTCCTTTTACATTCTTGCTCTAAGCACACAGGATCTGACGAAGAGGTCTTTAATTGGATTTTGAATCATTCTGTATCACAGATATAGCCAAAATCAGGAAAAATAATGGATCGTTACTTAGTGAGATAGCCAAAGGAAGAACCTGCTTGCAACTTGAATGCCAAGTTTCATATTAAGCAGCCGATTTCCAGCAGCTTGAGAATTATTGCATTAATTCTAATAATGCTACTTACTGCATTTGTACCAGTTCATGCATATGGACAGCCTGGCGTCTCGGTGCAGGAAACAGGAACTTATTATTTTTCGAACAGCCCTTCAGGAACATTCCCTTCCAATTCCTCACTTTTTCAATTTTCCGTGATAGGGAATGGCAGTACCTTGACTGCAGAAACAGGAAAAGGAACAAACGGAACCGGCCTTCTGCTGTCGACCTGCAATGGCAATGGCGCATCATACCTAGCTGTCGGGGCTAATGGGACCTATGTTAACTTCACTCTATGCTTATCATTTTCGTGGAATGACACGAGAAACTTTGGTTTTACCGAAGATTATATAGCATTGATATCAGGAGACAACACAATGCTTAATCTCTCATTCGGCCCGGGTAATGGCTACGGATTGTTTGAGCATAGGAATTCCTCATCTATGCAGGTGTCTGGTGAGCCCTCACAGAACACATTATGTAACCTTTCTATCTCGTATCTGTCAGGTTCTGGATCAACATATTTCTCATTTCTCGCGAGGGGGCAAAATTCCAGGATGCCCTTAATGTACCCTGCCTCATGCGTCGTCAACGAGAATCCAGAGCTCATTCTCGGCGGAAGCATATCATCTTTTACGCTATATTCGATCAGCATAGACAACTCTTCAACATACAACCAATTCCCACCGAGTCATACTGCAATATACCCATCGAAATCAGTCATCGAAGAGAATCCGTTCGGCTCACTCTATTACAACGATACATGGTTTGACGCCCCCCTGAACATTCTCATCGGAATAACAGCCTCGAACATGATAGCTGCATACAACATTGAAAACTCGACAAGTTATAATCTCTATTCTGGCAGAACATTGAGCGGGAACCTAAGTATAATCGTCAGAGATTCCAGCTCAAGCATAATTTATGTCGCCTCCAACCTGACGACAAGTATCCTCTTTACTGTTTCAAAGAGCAACTTAACCGTGAACGCAACAACAATTGACAGCTCACTGGCAGGATTCGAAGGGATAATCGGCCACAACGGCAGATACGTTCTGCTGGGAAATAGCGGGGAAGTTGCCTATATCGCAGACGGGGCTCTGAAATCAAATTTTAACATATCGCCTCTTCTGCATGCTTTACTACTTAACGCATACATAGTGAATATGAATGTTACTGCCTCTTGGCTCCTGAATAATACTATCTATAAAACCTCGATTTACCCCCAGAATTCATCTTTCGACTTGGTTTCAAAAAGCAGTATGGACAGTACACCTTTCGCATATACCCCGGTAAAGACCTTCAGTGACTCCGGCAACATTTCATCCATCCTGTCTTACGGAAGCAACACGACAGTATCATATCTATCCCCTGCCGGATACTTCGGGCTAGATGTCGTAGTAACACAGGGGATGGCGGCAGGGGGCATTTCCCCGCATGCTTTCTCCTTTTTTTCCGGAGGAAATCTGTTCCTGGCATCCGGGGATATCATATTCTCCTTTCAGGCAATAAATGCAAGCGGATATGTTCCGGATGCTTTCTCATCATTCGGTATAATACTCCTTTCACATTCAGCTATGGTAATATACTATAACGGATCGCATTCCTTATTATCTGGAAAACCTCCTTCTGCAATTATTAACAGCACCTATGTGTTGAGAAAGCAGGTAATCCTTGACTTTAACATTCAATCCACAAGTCAGTTTACTGCATTGCTTGCATTCAGCAACCTGGCACTGAAGTCGGAAACTTCATACTTCGAATTTGACAGCACTGACATATCTGATGGCTCCTATTCTGCATTCCTTAACATTAGCAACATGCAGGGATATAAGACATCTTACACTTCAACAATTGTGGTGGATAACGGTAATCCTGACCTGTTGCTGAGCGTCGCGAACAACTCCTTTGTGTCACAGAATTTTGACCTTGGTATAAACTTCACCTACTGGTCTCAGATAAAGAATATTAGCATTGCCTATGCTGGCAGCAACACAAGCATTATGCCAGAAAACCAGACGGTTCATGTTGCATTCGGGAACCTGACAGGGTACCAGGCGATCCATGTGGGTCTGGTCGATGAATTCGGGGTCGATCACATCTATCAGCTCGATGTAAACGTAATCTCAAACAATACATATGGTTTCGAGATCAACCTTCAGAATGGGACATTTCTACCATCGCTGCACTATCTGCTTGCATGGTCGGCAGTCCAATATACACAGAAATACACGATTGAAGTCATAGGGAAGGACATTTCCGAAAATATCAGTACGAACTCTACTTCAGAAAACATTAGCCTCATTAATGGGAATCTCACGGTTTCTATTTCAGCGGTTCAACTCGACGGCCGATCACTATTTCTTGCGGAACGCTCAATATTTGTAGTGGCATACAGCCCTGAGCTTTTGTTATCAGGTAATTTATCAGGCAACTATTCCTTCTTTGGAAATTCGTCAAACAATACTTTCATTTTAAACGCTCAGACAAATTCTAGCGCATACATTTCACTGGGTGTGATTTCAGCGAACGGTACTGTTCTATTCTCGGCATCAGGGCGTAATAACATGTTTTTCAACGCAAGCAAGGAAACATACATATTCTCTGTTAATGGGATATACAAGATACTCCTGGTAGCCACGGGACCAAGCGGTCTTTCGAGTCAAGCTTCAATCACATTAAGCATTAACAACACTAACCCGTCGGCGGCTTACGCTGCCGGTTCACACATATTCACCAACTCATCCCTCATCCAGGTAGGTCAGGATCAGCTTCCCGGGGTCAACTACCTTTATACCCTTTACTTCGGTGGAATCGGGGTGGAGCAATCAAGAGGCGGCATATTGACGCTCCAGAACGGCACAGGCAACTATTCACTTGTCGTGTACGAACTAAACGCATGGTCAGATCACACTACAGTCGACGTCCCGGTAACATATGAGACTGCACCCCCTGTTGTAAGTATTTCACAACAGACACGCAATAGCCAGTACATTCGATACAGCATAGAAGATAAAGCCCCTTTGAAAACGATTTTGCTGCACTACCTGAATCAAACGATTGCCATGAATGTTTCCAGTCTGAGCGGGAGTCTGAATATGGATATTGGGGAGAATACAATTGTTAATGTCTCTCTGTATGTTCTTGATTCCTGCGGAAACTATGCTACAGCTGAGACGGTATTCATAACAACCAATTTCGTAAATATTACCTCCTCAAGGTTCGATGCATTCTCGCTATTCGGGATTGGCTTCTTCCAGGTGGGTCTTTCCGGACAGAACACAGCAAATGCTTCGGTTACTATCAAGGCAACTGGAGATTCTTCAAACGGATCTCTTTTTATTGAATATTTTATGCCATTCGGCTATTCGACCGTCACCGCCGTTGTGAGCTATAACGGTCACCAGTTCACGCTCACAAAGAGTGTATTTTCAATAGGCTGGTATCCACTTATTGCAGCGGTAGGACTATTTCTGATAGTTCTTGCACTGCGAATGGCAGGTCAGTCTAGCGATCCGGAGAAAATAGAAGAACTTCTTATCGGCTACGCCAATCATTCCTTGAAAGAAATTAAAAGGCAATCTGTAAGCTGGAAAGTCCGGAGGAAGGCACTTTATGCAACAATCGAGGAAATGTCTAAGAAAGGACTAATTAAAGTGGAATACGACCCTGACGGAGAACCATATTTAATGCTACAGGAAAAAACCTGATTCGATTACCTTTATCTATTATACAGCTATCTTGCAGAATGCGTTCCAAGCAGACTGGACACATAGGCAGCCTTGAGATAAAAAACAGGATTGCCATGGCTCCAATGATCTCGAATCTTGCAAACCCAGACGGAACAACTAACGAAGCACACTTAAGTTATCTGGAAGCGAGGGCAAAGGGCGGAGCGGGGCTCATCATAACAGAGTACACGTACATTAACGATCTAAACTCAAGGGGTTCCAGGAACGAACTTGGCGCATTCAGTTCCACACAGGTTCCGAAGCTCCGGAGGATACCGGAGAGCTTACATAAGTATGGGACAAAGGCATTCATGCAGATTGTTCATGCCGGCGGTAAGGCACTTCAGGATGAAAACAGGAAAAAACCGATGGCACCATCCCCTGTTGATTATTTAGGCAGGATCCCTTCTGAAATGTCAGGGGGCGACATAGAGGAAGTAGTAAAAGATTTTGAGAAGGCGGCTTTGACCGCATATAATGCCAAGTTTGACGGAATTGAGATACATGGCGCCCATGGTTACCTCATTCATGAATTCATATCCCCTAACCTGAACATCAGGCAGGACAGATATGGCGGATCCTTTGAAAAAAGACTAATTGTTCCTCAGATGATCATTGACGCCGTAAGGCAAGTAAAGGATATCCCGGCCGGGATCAGGCTCAGCCTCTACGAAGACGATCCAAACGGCTTCGATCCTTCATACGGACTCAAAGTTGCTGAATCCCTTCATGGGATAGATTACGTTCATTTCTCTGCTGGAAATTTCAACCCTCCCGGTTCTTCCGCTTCTTTCTATACTCAGGAAGCACACGTCTTCTCCAAGCTGCCAAGGAAGCCGAAGATCACTTCGATGATCGTTGGATCGCTTGTCAACGCTGAGTCTATTGAAAAGGCACTAGAAATCTGCGACTTTGTATCCGTGGGTAGGGGAATGCTTGCCGATCCCTCTTTTTCCATAAAAGTAATGAATTCTCCCTCCCAGCTGCGTCCTTGCATAAGGTGTAACCAGGGCTGCAGGGATCTTGCCTATGGAGAAGTAAGATGCACAGTCAACCCTTCGGTTGGTTACGAATACAGGCGACCCGAGAGATATTCAGGAGAGATTACAATCATAGGGGCTGGCATACAAGGACTTGAAGCAGCACTTTTTGCTGCTAAATCCGGTCTCAATGTAACACTTTATGAGTCCAGTGAAGCAATAGGAGGACAGCTTAACCAGATTACTGACGAGTTCAAAAAGAGGGCATTCAATCCCCTACTAACGTACTACAGAAATGCGCTGGGAAAAATCGGCGTCAATCTGCTACTTAACTCGAAATATACGGGAAGTGGAATATACTGTCTTCCTCTCGAGACATACCCAAATATTCCTGAAGATGCAGATCTCGTAGAGAGCAACATATATGCGCACCATGATTCCTTCCTGTCTCTAGCAAAGTCAAGGAAGCTGACCGTCGGCCTGAAAAGCCTGAACAGTCTAGACAGGGCGAGGAAAAGCGCATACATGCAGATTGCCGCATCCAGAGGGATAGAATTTGTGGAGTCCGCTGATTTCTCCTTTTCCCTGATTGTGAAGGAACAGTACGATATAATGCAGGCAATGAATGCGGGCAGAACAAAAATCTCCTTGTATATTGCCGAGAACCGATCAGATTTCCTCTGAGATTGATTACTCAGTATGGACATATGGCACAAACTCAAAACAGGAGATCCGGGGTGTTACCACTTGCCTCTCCTTCCTTCAATGTTATTGCTCCGAATCCTATACTAATTAGCTTTTCAGGAACGTTTATTATTCAATCCTAAATATCGAGTGGCGCAGAAGTGCATTATGATAAAGATTGAATCCGCAACCAAGATATATACACACAACACACCTCCCGCGGTTGACTCTCTAGATCTCGAGATACTGGATGGCCAGATACTCGGTCTAGTTGGCCTGAATGGAGCTGGGAAAACAACCTCAATAAGGATGGCCTCAGGAATAATACTTCCAACCTCCGGTCATGTATTGGTAGACGGTCATGATATAGTGACAGACAAGGTGAAAGCAGCAGGACAGATCGGTTGGATACCGGAACTGCCCAACTTCGAGCCTAACGCTAAGCCAGTGGAGTTGATGAGGTATTTCGCCGGATTTTATGGGATACCAGCTGAGGAGGCAAATAGGAGGATTAAGACGCTCCTCACAAAGGTCGGCCTTGCCAATGATCTGGATAAGAAACTCAGGAACTATTCTCAAGGAATGAAGAAGCGTTTTGCAATAGCCGAATCGATAGTTGGGGACCCGAAGAACGTGCTTTTTGATGAGACATTGAACGGCCTAGATCCAGAAGGCGTCGTTTTTGTCAGGAATCTAATGTTTGAAATGAAAAAGGAAGGGAAAGCGATACTGCTTTCGTCGCACATACTCAGCGAAGTTGAGGATGTTGCTGACAGAGTAGCTATAATCAACCATGGAAAACTTATCAAGATACTTACCAGGAATGAGCTGAGGACTCTCGGAAAGACAATTGTCAAAATTTCAGTGGACAACTATGATGATTCATGCCTGAGGATACTCAAGGAATTCGGAGATCCAAGGTTCGATGGTCATGATATAGTTCTTTCTGACCTGACTATAACTGACGATCAGCTGGCCAGGATTCCGGAAAACATGATAAAAGCAGGGTACAGGATAAGGCAGTTTACCCCGATGGGAGAAACGTTGGAAGAATACTTCTTCGGGCTAATAGGTGAGAAGCAATGAGACCTATTACATACGAGATCAGGAGAACACTTACAAGCAAATTTGTCATCATAATGATTGTAGCAATAGTTGGTCTCGCATCCCTGCTCGCCTACGAAAACGGATCCACCTTTTCTACAGTAAATGTTCCATCAACCCCAGAACTTACCACAGGTTATTACATAAGTGGCCAGAACCTTACTATGGTCGGCTATTTCCATGATGCTTATGGAAAACCGATAAGCCATATTACTGCCTATTACGAGTATAACAACACATTTTACAGCAGTGCGGCAAACAAGAATGGTTTTGCCAACGCTACAATTCCGGCTATCCCGACGGGAAAGACATTAACCGTCCTCGTTAACTTTACATACGAACGATTCAGGCAACCTGTATCAAGCACACAGTCCGCATTCCAGATTAATACATTCAATTCATTTTCTGGATTAACTGTCGTAAACGGAATATTCAACCCTACAAACAAGTCAAACCTTGGAATGCTTGCACTATACGTTGGTTCTGGCGGCTCCACCGCACCACCAATTACATTTTATATCTCACCGGTCAATCTTTCCAGGATTTCGTCAATCAATCCCGCTTCGCTTGAGGCAAACAGCACATTCTCATTAACCAGATCAGGGTTTGTCGAAACTACGATATTCCCCCAGGTAACAGCAGTGGACAGAGGGACAAATTACAGCGTGGTGGCTACAAATTCTACCGGAGCATTCATCGTATTTACCACATCATCTGACAGCGCTCCTGTTGGAATACTTGGGCCTCTTTCCCTGTATACAAAGCTGAGCCAGAGTGATCTCCAGAGTCTCGTTTTTTCAGGCACATCACAGATACTTGGATTCCTGATACCCATACTCGCAATATTTGCTGCATACCTTACCTATGGGAAGGATAGGACAACAGGTGTTCTGGAATCAGTGCTCAAGCGTCCTATTACACGTGGAGAGATAATCTTTTCAAGATTCATTTCCAATTCCGTGGCTATCATAGGTGCAGTAGCACTTTCCATGCTGTTTTCAGATCTGATAATCAATCATTATCTTGGATCATATCTATCGGCATATTTCGACACTTACTTTATCTGGACATACGTGGTTGAGGGGCTATCCTTCCTTGCCCTCGTTTACATGTTCTCCCACTTGGTCAAGTCACAAGGCGCACTGCTGGGTGCTGCTATTGCAATTTTTGTTGTCTGGGATTTATTCTGGACAATTATACCAATAGCGATCCTTTCAGCACTTGGTATCGGCTCAGGCACGAACACCTATCTGTCTGCCGAGGTCCTATTCGACTATATAAGTCCAGCGGGATACGGTAGCCTGGTACAGACATTTTTCACCGGAAAAATGGGATTGATTTCCAGCACATCAATCAATCCTGCACTTTTTGGTATAAACGCTCCTCTCCTGATTATGGCGGGGATCTTGTGGATGATAGTACCTTTCGCAATAGCATACTCGTTAGCCGTAAAGAGGGATTGATTCTCTTCATTTATTACATTATGCACAGCTTTCTCCAATACCCCTTTTCTGAGTGCTGAGCCTTGATTGGAGGTAACCAAGCAGGGGAACTGTTATTTTTGCATTCTCCTCATGTTCATGTGGGAAAAGGTAAGGGCATTCAGAAACATCATATACAGTGTTTTGATTTGCGTTGTCGTTAAATGAGATTAAAGATCATAACAGTTGCGGTTATCGCCATATTCTTGGCGGTGTCATTTCTTCCTAGCCTGAGCAATGCATCCATCCCTCCCTTAGGGGCACAGCCCTCTTCACTACCAAGCATTCCGTACAATTACGATGGATCTATTTACAATATAACATCGAGCAACTGGACATCTTACTTTGACGACATATACAATAACAGGGCCATTGTTACATATAACTGGTCCGGGAATGCTACGGAGGATCTCATCCTATTTGATCTGAGCTATAAAGGTCTAAATCCCTATGGATTGCAGATCGTCACCCAGCTTTCGTCCATCGGCGAACCCTCACTGAAAAACTTTACCATTGCTTTCAACAGAACAAAATCGATGAGCTCCCAGGTTCCGGGATACACAAACATTCAGGCACTAAACGCGGGCGCATACCCCGGTTTCTCATGGTCTGTTCCAAAAATAAAGAAACCTGAGGTCCAATACATATACATAGGAATCACAGTAGCACTCATAGCCTCGATATTTGTGCTTTATTTCATTTTTAACCGCAAGAGGTAATACTAAATAACAAAGGCAGCTATTGTGGCACAACAATGAAGGAAAAATTCGTCATTGGAGTGACCGGAGGTTCCGGTTCATTTCTTGCAATTACTCTCCTCAGGAATCTTGAAAATTACGAAACACACGTTGTCGTAAGCGGGGGAGCCAAAAAGGTCTTCATGAAGGAAATCGTTTCAACTAGGGACGAGTTACTGCAGCTAGCTACCTGTACATTTGATGATAAGGAAATATCAGCAGGGCTTAGCTCCTGCGAGCCCGGGTTACATTACAAGGCCGAGGAGCTTTGACTACATGGTAAATTTTGTAGCATCCAGGGTTCTAGACCTTATGGAGCTTGGATACGACCTGATCAGAAGGTGGAGGTCTGGAGAGAAGTAAATTCCTTGCGGATCACATGCTTGGTCGTCTCGCGAGGTGGCTGCGAATTATGGGTTTCGACGTTGAATATGCTTCCTCTAATCTCAGTGACACTCAAATTATAGGGAAATGCAAAGCCGATAATTTGTTCCTGCTAACGAGGGACAAGGAACTTCATAGCAGATATAAGAGGTCCCTTTACATTACATCACAGGATCATAGGGAACAGATAAGGCAGTTTTTATCCACTTTTACTGTCGATAAAAATCTTGTATTCACAAGATGCACGGAATGCAATCATCAGCTTGAAAAGATAGATACAGCCGGTCTCAAAGGAAAGATTCCTGAAGGAGTGCTTGAAAGGTTCTCGACCGTGCTCTATTGTTCAAAATGCGGCAAATACTACTGGGAAGGAGATCACTTCATTAAGATAGTTGAATTTCTTAGGGAGCTTGGCATAGAGATATGAAGATACTCCACATTGATGAGCAGACAGTCGACGTACAGGTCGAGGGAATAAACGATCTTTGGTATTTACAGAACATCATCCACGCAGGTGACTCTGTCCTTACTGCAGTAAGGAGGAGAACTGAGAAGCAGGAAGACATGGCAAGATCGAAGGAGACAGAGCGCGTTACTGTCACTGTCACACTGCAGATCGAAAAGGTCGAGTTTCAGGCCTTCTCCAACAGGCTCAGGATACTTGGTCTTTTAAGCTCTGGACCCGATGAGATAATTGGAGAGCACCAGTCAGCTATAGTAAAACCGGGGGACATTCTGAAGATTCTCAAGCAATCCTGGAACCAGTCGGAACGAAACATGCTTCAGGAATCCACAGAGGAGTCTTCGAAGACAACTGGAATATTCATCGGGTTGGATGATGATGAAGCCAATGTTTACCTGCTCAGGGTATATGGCATCCAAAGCGCAGGGCATATTGACTCCGGAAAAAGTGGAAAATATTATGATTCCTCATATTCAGAGGAGTCCTTCTTTCGTCAGATCGCAAACAGCATCAGGCCGTTACTTTCCGGATCAGTACCCATAACCATACTGGGACCTGGCTTTGCGCGGGATAACATTGCAACATACCTTAAGGAACAGGCAGATTTTTCCAAGCATCCCATCGTAACACACTCTTCATCGAGAACGGACGAACAGGCAATATACGAGTACATGGGAAGCGAGGAGGCAAGAAAGGTATTGGAAAGCACCCGACTTTCCAGGGAGCAGAGCTCAATCGATTCCTTCATGAAGGCGCTGAAGTCAGGCGGTCTCGCCACTTACGGTTTTGATCAGGTGCAGACAGCTATAGATTCTGGTGCAGTCGCAGAATTGTTGATCTCCGAGGACAAAGCCAGGGATCCGCAGTACAGGAATCTGATAGAAAAGTCAATGCGCATGGGGGCTAAGATCAGCATACTGAGTTCCCATAGCGATCCAGGCATCACACTGAAGGGATTTGGGGGGATTTCCGCGATCCTCCGGTATGCAATATCCTGATAGTGAATTTTTCGAAGAGTCAAAAAAGGTAATATAATTTATAAGGCTTTCCGCTAGGTTCGCTCCGATAGTGTAGTCCGGCCAAGCATACCGGCCTTTCAAGCCGGCGACCCGGGTCCAAATCCCGGTCGGAGCATAACGACACCTGTTACACTTAATTTCGAAAGAAAATCAGTTTCTTATATACGCTGACGAGCTTTTGTTAATGTGAAAAATATCGGATATGAAATCTTTTTAATCAATCACTCGCCGAAAATAAGGTTCTTCTCGTTTATAAACAGATTGAGCCTTATTCCATTTGATATATTCGAAGATCCTCTACTAAGCACAGTGGCACTAAGTAGAAGTGCTATCATTTAATAAGTCGGTTTAAATTTGTAGTTCATGAAACGTCTTGTCCGGGTCATCCTTGTCTTATCCATGGTCATCTTTTTTCTTTTGATATCACTCAATATTCCGAGCAACACTGCCTATGGAGAAACGGGACCAGCCGTTCATTCTTCTCAATCACGTTTACCAGCTAATAACAGTAGCCTGACTTTTGTCGCACCGTCCATTGCAACGACATCCACAAATGCAAGGTTGAATGGAACATGGAGCTCTATGCTCAACTACACGTTTGAAAAAATGAATGGTTCAAGCATTCCTCAAATTGCTAAAATGCTTCCAAACTTCAATGTACCAAACCCCGGTAAACTGGTTACAGGGCCCGTGTACACTTCGGCCCCAGCTCCTATGGGGCTGGCTTCATACGGTCTCAGGAACGAGTCCGGAACAATTGTTCCCTACACTTACACAACAGGCAGTTTTGAGGGAAGGATAAACATAAGCAGCGTATCTGAGTTCTACCCCGGAACGAGCTCTCCTTATTCCTTCTCCATACAGTTCAATGCAGTTCTTACAGGCGTTACCATTGCAGGCGTCCCCGGTTACGAATACTGGATTCAGAATGTTGCATTTTACTCTTCCAGAACTCACCAGCTTACTTTCGTGGACAACATATGGAACTTCAGCTCACCGAATGCGGTCATTAACAATAGAACATTTCACAGCTATACGGGGAACGTGGTGCCTGGTCTTTACTACTACAAGGTAGGACCAACTTACACAGTTGCTGCGCCTTTTTCGCTCTCACTCTACCTGAATACCACCAACCAGGCACAGGACAATTCTGTATTCTTCAACTATACACTGACAAATGCCAGCCTTAACGGTAGTTCAGGCGCCTTCTCCTCCTCTTACGACAATGTGCAGTTCAATTCCACACTTCCAGGCTCCAGTTCTCCTGTACCAGATGCATACTTCAAGGTCAGCGGAAACACTCTTTCAGGAACTGGCGCCATTCCGCTTGATGCGGAGCTAGATCTTGGGGGTCCGGGTGGCGGTTCAACAGCTGATTTCAACCAGATCAATGCATCCCTCAACATGTATTACCAGGATTCATCTTCCCAGATGTTGCCAATAGGGTCCGCCTATGACTCAGGTTCTGCAACAGGCGAGACTTCCTCTGGAGTATCGGCATACTACACCGGTACAACCGAATATCTATACACCGGCCCATCCTTTATTTCAGGACTCTGGAACATAACCTCGCCAAGTGAATCTGGGTTTGCTCTTGTCACTGCGTCAATATACCCGGAATCAGCTTTTGTAATGTTCAGCCAAGGAAGCTCATTCAGCAGCTCAAATGCTCAGTGGGCACCTACTGGTACCGGGGGAGTATTCACAACGCATCTTATGCCCGGATCATATGCCATAAAGGTCATGCTCAGTTACCATAACTCTTCTTCCGTTTATCCTATTTCACTTGGTCAGGACGGTTTCAGTGCACTAGGAAGCATCTCACTCTCCTCGAACGAAACTGCAGGTCTCTATACCCCACTGTACATATCAGGGAACGCTGAAATGGCACAGCTTGCAATTTCGGGTAACGGATCTGAGAGAAATCCGTATGTTCTTCCAGGAAACGAATACTTGAGATCCATTGGTCTCGATTCTGTAAGCATGCTGAACCAAGCTTTCAACGTTGTAAACGACTACCTTTTCCCTGAATACACTGGATTACTCGTAAAGGATTCCAGCGCCTACGCGGTTATGAATGGATTCAAGAGTCCCGGAGGCGGGCCCGCTTTCCAGTATGTGCTTTCAGGCAAACTTAACCTTGCCATAGCGCAGGCTCTTGGCATGACACCAGCAAACAACCTGGGCATTTACCTCTATAACTCATCACATGTAATCATGACCAACAGCACCGTATCAGGAGCATTTCCGGCTGCGGTCTTCAGTGGGAACACCTACTACAACGTCCCATATGTTGCTGGCCTGACACTATGGAATGTCACTTCAAGCCTCGTAGAAAACAACCTGATCTGCAGCGAGGGATCCGGGTTGCTGATATATGGCGACGCTTCAATATCATCGGGCAATTACGTCTGGAATAACACGTTTATCAATGCACCGGTTATATCTAATGGATCTTACTATGGCTCTGCACCCATAGGACTCACGGTAGAAAGCAGCGGGAATACTGTTTTCAATAATATTTTTGATACAACCATAACGATTGTGAGCATTGACGGGCTGTATGCAAATATATACAATGACGGCAACGTAACATATCATAATGCATTCAATATATCAAGGAGATCGGCTGCCAGCTCCCAGGTTATTGATGGAGATGTTCTCACCGGAAGCATAATTGGAGGCAGTTATCAGGGTGGGAATTTCTATTACAATTATTTCGGTGATGGTTCATCTCCCTACAACGGCAGTGGGCTGGGACTTGTATTTCCGGGGCAGAATATTTTGAACGGAAGCATTAATGACGGATTCGACTTTGTTCCTCTCCAGCTATACACAACAATGGTAAATGTATCCGCATCCGGGCTGCCTGTAAACCAGATCACATATTTTGACATTAACAATGCTGTCTATAGCATAAGTTACGGTACAGTAAAGAGCATATACGTTCCTAACGGTACATACCAGATCCTGGGTTTTATTCTCCTGAATGCTGAGGAGGAGTTTGTGCCGACTTCATACATAGGATCACAGATGCTGCAATCAGGAATCTTCTATGTCCATGGACCTGTGGGGAACATATTCGTAGAGTATAACCTGTACTTGAATGTCACTGTCAAGGAAACCGGTGTACCTGCCGGATCAACGTGGGGGTTCTCCATACCAGAGGCTGGTATCGGATTCACTCTGGATGGTGGCAGCGTATCAATATTCCTTGAGTCGGGAAAACTTTACCAGATATTCCCGCAATCAGTTCCAGGATATTATACAGACAGCTTCTATCCATTCTCAGTCACTGGTTCCCCGCTTAATATCACAATCGCTTACTTCCCGACAGGGATGCCATCCTCTTTCTCGGTCACTTTTCATGAAACCGGACTTCCCGGTGGCACTCTCTGGCATGTATATATCAATTCACAGGAATTCAACAGCACTTCTCCTACCATGACTATCATTAACTTTACAGATGGAACATATGCCTACAACGTCTCACATTTAAACGGGTACCAGACCATCGAGGGTCAACAGTTCACCGTTAACCAGTCTAATATTACAATAGACCTGATGTTTACAAGAACTTCAGGCAGCGCATCATCGCTCTACATAATTGCAGGGGCAATTGTGGGTTTGGTTATTGGATCTATTATAACTTATGCTCTGATGAGAAGAAGACGCCGAGATATCGCATCATGACGACATATTGTTCTTCAGGAATTCTTCACCGAACAGCTTGCAGGTAATGTAACCCACTAGGGCTGAAATACCCCGGATAATGTACCAGAAATTGATTATCTGCGGCTTGAATATTTCCGATGCCCTGAAGTGGCTCCAAACATTTTCATGCTTCAGCGTAAGCTGCTTCCGTCCGAATCCATTCCAGAATGCCTGTTCCACGAAGCCTATCACAGTGCTTCTCGCTCTATGGTATATAGTGCAATCAGGGCAGTATTCTATCCTGGCTCCATTCATAACAGCCCTGATGTTCAGATCGATATCCTCGGCCGTGACGAAGATGGGATCAAATCCCCCAATTTCCTGGAAAAGTGACTTTTCATAACCAAGGTTAACGCTCGGATATGTTACGTCAAAATCGTCAAAAAAAAGCTCAACCCGTCCAAGGCGCTCAAATGGTTGATAACCCATCGCAATAGCCTTCCCGGCCACAACTTTAGCTCCTTTCTTGAACAAGCGCCTCATCTTCATTATCCAGAACGCGTTCGCAATTGCATCGCCATCCGTAAAAAGAACGTAGTCGTAGACGGCCTGCCTCACTCCAATATTTCTACCCTCACCCCTGCTGCATTTCTTCTGGATCAGGTGCACATACGGGAACTCGATCGAATACTTTAACACTATATCGGCCGTCTCATCCGCGCTCAGCGAATCCACAACTATAACCTCAAAAGGCTGCTCCTGCGACACAAGGCTGTCAAGAAGATCGGCAATATACTGGCCCATGTTAAGTGTAGTTATGACAACCGAAATGCCGTCTGGGTCCCCCATGGATTATACCCAATCCATCCGCTTCAGCTCACGTTCCTTCTTGGTCGCTTTTTTGTATTCCTTGTAATGTTCCCTGCACAGGTGGACTTTACCCTTGCCCTCAATCGAGGGGAAAGCCTTGTGTGCTAGATCTGCGGGCACTGTCTGAAAGCTGTCGTTAGTGCAACCTGGCACCTCACACTTCTTATCTGCCATACCGCAACGAATCCAGAACAACATAGATGTATTTTTCGGTGCCGAATTTAATGTCGAACAATAAATGCCCGGAGTAAGCCTCTTTCTGTTCCCCGCTTTTGCGGCTGACAGCATTCGACTGATGACCTTTCGGTCTGCGTCTTACCCGGCCCTTGCGGTAACCTCACTGGGCCTGTTTAGACTTTCTCCATTCAGGGAGAGTTCCCATCGGTGCTTCCAGGAACGTCATCGTTCTGAATCATACTTTGCTGGAAACCGTGCATTTCTTTTCTCTTTACCATCCCTCTCGGGATACCGGCTTGCGCCGGTTGAACTTTACCATGGAGAGAGGACTTTCCTCACTCTTTCGAGCGTTAGCTGTCCTCGGGCTTTTACATTCGGTCGAAGAAGAGTGATCGGCTTTATTATCTTTATTGATGTATGTTCGCAATAAAATAAGATATCGGGGCGGACCTAAATATCATACCTGAATCTTATCTGCCCATTTCCTCGAGATCAGCATGTTTGCAAAACCCTCTTTAAGATGGACTATATCATTATTCCTGAGGACATAGTCACCTTCAGGTTGCGATATAGGTGGGAGATCTGAGGTTATTCGCAGAAGAACATAATTATCCTCAACCTTTTTCTGCTCCTTTACAGGCTGAAGTTCTATCTCCTCTCTCGTAACAACAGGAACCTGACTCTCGCGCTCTGAAGTATCGGTGAACCTGTGTATCATGTCCTGTATAGTCTGCTTCTGCTTTTCAAGGAATTCCTTTTCCTCCGAAGTAAGCTGGTTCCATTCTTCTCCTTCAACCTCATGCAGGGAGAGGCGCATTAGCTTGCTGAACCTGAGCTGGAAAAAGACCGTAAAATCTGTCTCCACCTGCTTAATGCGCTCCTTTATCTTCATGTATTTCTCTATGTCAGAAGCTACTGCGCCATCTGCCTCGATCCTGAGTGTCCGGAGGGCTTCCAGTACGCTGCGGTAAAAATCAGATTCTATTTTCCTGACTTTTTTAGAGCTTTTCTCCACCCTTACGGCAGTCTGCAGGTCTGTGCAAACCTTGTCAACCTGAATGGGTGTAAGCGCCATGGTGGTTAATCACGGATGCGATATTATTATCTTTCTGAAGATAGATTCCTCAAGCTTGGAAAGGGTCAGAGTTGTATCGAAAACACGTACTCAGGAAGATCCTGAAAAATCGATGCAAAAATCTCCTCGTAATTCATGTACTGTTCCATTATCATTATTGCCCTTTTTGGCACGGAATCTGGTGGTATGACCTTGTCTGGTTTACCAGGATCGTCAACGTAATCGCTTTCCAGCATGAAATTCCAGATTTTTTCATGAATTGCACTTCGCACGTTATTTCTAGTTGCGAGAATGGATCTGGAAACCTCGGGACATATTCCATTCAACTCGGGTGAAGCGTGGTGTTTGACAACTTTCCTTGGATTGGCTCTCGCTCGAACGATCATTGTGTGAATGCCTTCTAATCCTTTCGTATCAAGATCTTCCGTATGAAGCACTACAGCACATCCTATTTCGCTGGATACCTCCAAGCAACGCTGCATAATCTCGTTGGAATCTTCTATAACCCTGGGTTCTACAGGAAAATGTGGCCTTCCTATTTCACCTATTGCGCTTGCAACGTTCTGCTTGCAATATTTAGCGGCGAGATCAACACCGTCAAGCATCATCTGTTTTGCATTGAACCCGCCCTTTTCCCAGAAAAAATAGTCAAGCGGGTAAGGACCAAGTGTTACTGACACTTTTAATCCGCTTTCACGTGCCATATCTGCCAGTCGAATCGTTATCTCATAGCGCCTTTCATAATAATCTGTATACCCGATCGAATAATCCGGCAGATTAACAAGGTTAATTCCAGTTCCACCTGATGCCTTGAACCTCCTGACTGCTTCTTTCCCCAGCTCCCCCGGATTCAGGTGGAAGTGTGCGTCAAAAGCTCCAGGGATTACGGATGATCCCATTTCCAGATATGATTGCAAAATGCTTATAAGTATGCTCCTTGAAAGTGCCTATGAGTTGTATTGCAATTAATCAACAAAGCTTTATTATTCAAGATCCAATTTGCTGTGAAGGTGTTAGGCAATGCAGCAAGGTCAAATGAACTATGACAGGGCAATTACAGTCTTTTCCCCAGATGGGAGGTTATTTCAGGTTGAGTACGCGAGGGAGGCGGTAAAGAAAGGATCGACAGCACTTGGTCTCAAGTTTTCAAACGGCGTTCTTCTTATTTCAGACAGAAAGGTTAGAAGCAGGCTAGTAGAGCAGAACTCAGTTGAGAAAATTCAGCTGATAGATGATTATGTCGCGGCAGTTACCTCAGGTCTGGTTGCAGATGCCAGGGTTTTGATAGATTTCTCTAGAGTTGCGGCACAGCAGGAAAAAGTAACATATGGGGGCCTGATAAACATGGAAAATCTTGTCAGGAAGGTGGCCGACCAGATGCAGCAGTACACCCAGTACGGCGGAGTCAGACCTTATGGTGTTTCGCTCATATACGCAGGAGTAGACAGGGTTGGACCCAGACTCTTCGATTGTGATCCAGCTGGAACAATAAACGAATACAAGGCAGTAGCAGTTGGATCAGGAAAGGACCAGGTAGTCGCATACCTTGAGAAAGAATACAAGGAAGACCTTAAGGAGAAAGAAGCAGTCGCTCTCGGCATTGCAGCCCTGAAAGTTGCGCTTGAGGAAGAGGGAGGCGTCAAATCACCTGAGATCGCAACCATTACTGTAGGTAACAAGTATTACTTCTATACAAAGGAAGAGGCTGCGAAGTTCACTTCCTGAGGAAGAAGCCAGTCAAATCTGCATAGGAAAAAAATTACTCAAATAACCCTGGTCCGTAATCAGGGCATTCCCATACTTTTTTAAATATATTACAAGAGCAGTTCATTCTCCAAGTGCACGACGGGAGTACTAAATAGCTTTAGATCCTGTAAAGGGGATCAGCCAATGCAAAATCAGTGTTCTCATCTCCCTTGGGAAAGAATCACCCTTATTGCATGAAGGTAAAGAATTAAATGTAAAATTTTTATACTCGCAGCAAAGATGGTAAAAGTTGAGGATGCCATAGTTGCAAAGCTTGAGTCACACGGACACCGTTTTGAGATACTGGTTGATCCGGACTCTACAGACCGCATAAAGACCGGGGTTATTGACATAGACAAGGATCTTGCACTTGATCAGGTCTTCAAGGATTCAAGGAAGGGAGAAAAAGCAGGAGAAGAAACCCTTAAAGAAGTATTCGGAACCACAGACATATCAAAGGTGGCAATTGAGATAGTTAAACGCGGCGAAATCCACCTCACGACTGAACAAAGAAGGGAAATGCTAGAAAAAAAGAGGAAACAGATTGTAGAAATGATTGCCAGGGAAGCAATCAATCCTCAGATGAACGCTCCTCATCCTCCTGCCAGAATACTTCAGGCAATGGAAGAATCAAAAGTGCATATTGACCCTTTCAAGAGCGCATCTGATCAGCTCCAGACTGTCCTCAAGGCAATAAAGCCACTGATCCCGATACGGATGGAAAGGATCAAGATCGCGGTCAAGCTTGTGGGAGATGCCTACGGAAGGGTGTATGGAGAACTTGCAAGAAGCGGATACATTGTCAAGGAAGAATGGGACCATTCAGGTGCATGGATTGGAATGCTTGAAATTCCAGCTGGAATGAGGGGCGATATCCTGGATCTTATCAGCAGGAAAGGCAAGGAAGGCGCAGAAGTCAGGTTGCTAAAATAAGTTCAGCTGGCTAGCTTGGGATCTATCCAGTAGGTCATCAAGATATCGTCCACGTATTCTCCGTTTATTATGAACTGGGATTTTCTGGCTCCTTCCTGAACGAATCCAATTTTCCTATAGGTTTCTATTGCGTTAACGTTGGTTGAAAAGACTTCCAGGTTAACCTTTTTTATCCCGTTCTCCTCAGCCCAGCGCAGTGCCTCCCTTATAAGCCCAGATCCGATCCCCTGATGCCTGTATCCGTTCACAACCGCTATTCCGAGGTTTGCAGTATGCCTGTTCTTCTTATACACTCCTCTCTGAAGGGTCAGTACACCTGGAATTTTATCGCCTATTGAAGCAACTAGGGTCAGATCATCCGGATTCCTGAGTCTCTCCTGCTCTCCACGCTCCGTGTAAAGATAATATTCGCTGACAAAATAGATTCGCTCGTCCATAACGCTCTGCATGCACTCTATTATCTTCTTGGCATCCCTGGGTTCAGCCTTTCTTATCAAGAGCATGTCTGCTGGTGACTCGACATGTTTTCGGATCAAAGACAATTCAGTTCTCTCTCAACACGTTCATCAATCTCTTCAGAACACTTGATATATCCTTTGATATTTTTTGAACGTTTTCTGCGATCTGTTTATGACTTCTCGTAAAGCTTGCAGTCAGCACTGCGCCCTCGCGGGAAGGCTTGATGACACCATTTTTTTCAAGTATCCTGAGGGAGTACCGAACCTTATGCTCCGGAAGATTTGTTATTTGAGATAGTTTGATGATACCAGCGGGCTGCGATTCACGCAGTGCCTCAATTATGGAAATGTGCCTGGCTAGCCTATCCACGTCTTCGACAAGTTCTCCCAAAATAACATGCTGCTTCTTCTGCATGTATACCTTAAAGCGTTCTAAAAATAAATAATTGCTTACTGATTAGGCATATCTGTAGCGTTCAGGGATAAATTATCTTGCCGTTTTCTGTCACTGAAACATTCTTTCCAATCATTTTCTCTATAGCAGCCACCCGCTGTGAGATATATTCATCAAATTTATCGGGTTGATCTGAAACGGCCCTAATCTTGACTGCCTGGTACCTCAGCGCTATCTGAAGGCGTAGCTTAAAAGCCTCATCATTGCCGAGCGATCCGATATCAATGGATTTCAACACTGCATGATGAGATACAAGGCTAAAGCTTTTCCAGCTTCATGCCTGAAGGGTATAGAGAGGCGAAGGGACACATTCACCGGTGGTCACGCATGATCGTTCCAGCCAAGCAATAAAGGCAAGCAATTTGTAAATATCCAGTAAGGTTGAAAACCAAGAGGCTAAGGAAGCAGCGAAAATGTAAATCATTATTTTTTGATCTGGCATAACCTGACTGCAATGCAGGTTGAATTCCATAAAGTGGATAATTACAGATACTCTGCATACGACGAGAGCAGAATGAATGTTCCAGCTGAGGTATTTGCATCCGATGCAATGATGGAAGCAGCAAGGCGCGACAGTTCACTGATCCAGCTCCTCAACATCACATCACTGCCCGGTATTGTGGGAAGGGCAATTGCGATGCCAGATATCCATCAGGGTTACGGTTTCCCAATTGGTGGAGTTGCATTATTCGACTCAGACGAAGGGCTCGTCTCGCCTGGAGGAGTTGGATACGACATCAACTGTGGCGTAATACTTATCAGGACAGGACTTGCCGAGAAGGAGGTCTCCCCTCATCTAAAGGATCTTGTCGACTCGCTTTTCAGGGAAATTCCTGTCGGGTTTAACAAGGCAGGATTACGGAATGTCTCCCATAATGATCTGGAGCAAATCTGCCTTTCAGGCGTGCGATGGTCAATCGACAAGGGGTACATAACTGAGGAGGATTCGATTAAGATGGAGGACCTGGGGTCGTTAGCAGTGGAAAGCACCGCTGCTATATCTGAGAGGGCAAAGGCAAGAGGGCTGAACCAGCTACTTTCTATCGGATCCGGTAACCACTTTGTGGAAATACAGAAGGTGGAGAAAATATTCAATAATCCAGCTGCGGCAAAATTCGGGCTTTTCGAGGGTGAAGTAATGGTTATGGCACATACAGGGTCACGCGGTCTTGGTCATCAGGTTGCAACTGATTACCTGAAAGCTCTCTCAGAGAAGCCGGATGGAGTCATTATGCACCCGGAAGACAGCCAGTTGATGTCAGCACACATCAAGTCAAGGATCGCTCGTGACTATTTAGAGGCAATGAACGGTGCAGCAAACTTTGCCTTTGCAAATAGATCACTTATCCTTTGGAAGGTGAGGCAGATCTTTTCACATGTTTTCCATCTGCCTAAGGATGATCCATCGATTCAGCTGGTATACGCAATCTCGCATAACATGGCAAAAATCGAGGATCACATTATTTCCGGCAAACGGCAGAAAGTGGTCATTCACCGAAAAGGAGCCACCAGGGCATTTTCATCCGACAATCCATCAGTACAAGGCATCTTTAAAGAGACAGGGCAGCCTGTGATAGTACCTGGCGATATGGGAACAGCCTCCTATCTTCTGACCGCAAGCAAGGGGAACGACGCAATATCTTTTGAATCATCATGCCACGGGGCGGGTAGGACTATGAGCAGACACCAGGCCACATCCCGATTCAGCTACACGGAAGTGGCCGGTAACCTCGAATCCATGGGGATCAATGTCAGGTCTGCAACCAGAAAAGGCTTGGTCGAGGAGGCTCCCGGTAGTTACAAGGATATAGAAGGCGTGATAGAAGTCATCTCAAGATCTGAAATATCCGAACCTACATGCAGGCTAAAGCCGCTTGGAGTGATCAAGGGATGACTGCCCGCATAACAACAACTGAGGTATCTGGTCATATATTCTGGGAAAACAGAATGCAGAAGGGGACGCTTAAACTTGACGGAGAGAACATTGTCTTTTCAAAGAACATACCAAACTCGCCTGCTTACATTGGGACAGTGATCCCTGCCCCATTCAATTCCCATGTGCACATCTCCGACTCGTTCATTAAGGATGAACCACCGTCAAACCTTCGCGATTCTGTAGGACCCGGCGGCTTCAAACATACAGCTCTTAATAGGGCAAGCAGCTCTGAAAAGGAGGCAGGGATAAGAAAATCATTAGATGTAATGGGCAAGACTGGCAGTTTTGGTTTCTGTGATTTCAGGGAAGGCGGTGTTGATGGAACAAAACTTGGAAGAAACTTGCGAGATAGTCAGTTAAAAGTTATACTTGGCCGACCCAGGCGCGTCAGTGAGATTGATCAGGTGCTAAAGGCTTCCAATGGTATTGCACTGAGCTCAATAATCGATGACGATTCTGTACTTTTAAGATTGTCTGCAGAAAGGGCACACAGGGATGGAAAGTTGTTTGCCCTGCACCTTAGTGAAGCAGCTAGGGAAGACGCAGCTGCGGTGATCGAATTAAACCCGGATTTTCTTGTGCATTGTGGATTCTGCAGCGATTCTGATCTTGCTATGATCAGTAAAAAGCATATTTCCGTGGCAGTTACTCCTAGGTCAAATGTATTTTATGGCATCAGGGTGGACTATTCTCGAATCATCGGAGCTGGAATCAATGTCATGCTAGGTACTGATAATTGCATGATTGCAAACCCTGATTTATTTGCCGAGATGAGCTTTTTGTACTTGAACGCAAAATATACAAAGAGGATAGATCCAGAGACGATAATATCGATGGCGACACATAACTGGCGGAAAGTTTTCCCTTCTGTCGATGCGAGGCTTAGGAACAATTTTCTCTTTTTCGGATCAAACCTTATGACGCCATACGAGGTTGTTATGCGTTCTTCCGGCGAAAAATTCTCGCGAATTGAAATGAAATGCTAACCTCTGTGAAAATGATTAAAACCGCTTTTTCGCGGCTTTTCATAAATAATGTCCAGTGTTATAAGGCAGTCAAAAACGTTTATATTATGTTTTTTACTTCCCCGTGAAGAGGACGATCCTATTGAAAAGGAACATAATAATAGCGATATTGCTAACGACAATGATGCTGCTTGGAGCAGTAGTCATTTCTAGTAATTCCTACGCAATAACACCGAAAACAGGGATAGTAAATGAGCACATATTCTATGCGGAGAATGGAAACACAATATCCAACGCAAATGTCTCAACTGTTACAAATATATACAATTACCAGGGAGTCCTCGTATCAAGTTCAACCGGAGCAAGCGTTTCGTTTAATCTTACATACGGAAGCTACCAGCTCGTCGTGCAGCCACTTTTTGGTAACGTCGCGGGATTTGGTTATGTAATCGCAAGCCAGCTTTACTATAATCTGACAGTTGGCAAAGCAACCACATCCCTGAACCTCACAGTTCCTGTAGCTTCAACATCAACGCATAGCTTCTCCATTACCGGACTGTCTCCATCCAGTGCAACCGTATCTTTCATAGATTCCAGTGGATTTGTTTTCAATACAATAACCACAAATGGTACCGCAAGGAACGTCAGTCTTCCGAGTGGGCCTCTTACTGTTAGGGTGTACTACGACGGAGCATATTTCCAGTACGGCGTGAACGTAGTCGGCACATCTCCTGTATCTGTCTCAATAACAGGACAAGAGAACATATTCGGCTATGTGACAAGCAGTACAGGCGCAACTATCAGTTCAGTTAACGTAGTGGTACTTAACAAGACATCGCTTTCCTACAACACACAGCAGTTTACAGGTGATCAGTACACAGTCTTCTCAAACAACTGGACAGACAGTGTTGTTATGATATCATCACCCGGATATGCACCATATCAGTTATATCCCGTGAAGGCTGGGCCAAATTCAGTGATACTGACGCCGTCAAACTCAACAATAACCACAGCATATGCACTGGCAAAGAACCCATCATACCTTAATGTCTCCATAACATATTCTCTGAATAACTCAACACCAATTCCGAACCTGCCGAATGCCAGTGTTGGCTCTCTTTACTGGCAGGAGATCCTGGATCATTTCACAACTTCTTATCTTAACACTTACCTGACTTCGCAGTTCCTCAACTATACCAACTCCACAATAATGGTTGGTTCCTACAACTATGCCCTGCAAACTGCAAAAGTGAGCGGATCCATGACGCTTACTGCGTCCACTTTCTCTGCGACAGTTGATGCTGCATATTACAACAACGCAGTTACTACTTCTGTATACAAGCCGCCACTGGCTGTCAAGATATTTGGTCTTGCAACAGTTAATGAACCTGGAAAACTGCAGTACTTTTACCAATTCGCATATAGTAACTCAAGCCTTGGACTAGCCAGTTCCTCTGTTACTGTGACTTCATACACCTCGCCAGTCAAAGTCAGCGCTTTATCCTCCACTGGATTTTTCACACTGAACTTTGGGTCCTTGAAACTTCCTAAATTCATAAATGCAAATATCGGCATGTCCTGGAAAGGCCTTACCTCTAGCCAGTACATGCTTAACTCCACCCAGAAAAATACAGTATTTGTGGTCCCGACGAACACATCCGTTTCTATCAATGTCTCAAACGCTTTCTACAATCCAGTTACTGGTCAGAGCAACTACCTGCTTTCCAACTTCACCTGGACAGTAAACGGAAAAAGCGTTGTCTATGGCTACAATATTTCATTTAACTTTGGAACTACCTTGAAGAGCACTGTGAACATAACAGGTGTCAGTGCTTCGAACCAGACAAACAAGACATCTTTCACTGTTTACGCATATAACGGAACACCCTTTGCTAACTATACAATAAGCTACAGCGGGAAGTCTCCTTACAGAGGAAATACCTCAGCAACATCAACCTCACCGGTTCCGATATCTGTTCCACAGCTCACTCCAGTATCTTTCAGCGCATACAATTCTTCCCTTACTATACCGGGAACAAGCTACAAGATGTTCCTTGACTACGACTGGAACTTTACAAACTTCACATCTGCATCGCCTAACGCAACCAACAGGTTCCCCACCCCTACACTGAATGGAACAAATCTTCCAGGAAACCTGACGGTAACTGGAGTGACAGGCGGATCCACAAAAGTGTACTTTGCAGTCAATGTAACAGTAACTACGCCACCATCACCGGCAATAAACGTCTACAATGTGACAAACACAAAGCTTTCCATAATCAACCCAGTATCCGGTGTTAGTGTACTGCTTTCGGGTAACGCGACAACTGATCCATATTTCCCCATCTCCGAACTTTCATTCAACTGGTCATTCTCATACCAGAATGGGACAAAGATTGGATACAATTCAGCAGCTATCCCATTTGTATCCGGAAGTTTCAATGGCACATGGGTAGTAGTCAAATTCAACACTCTCCAGAACGTGGTTGTGACTCTAAAGGTTACACATAATGGCGTCTCAGGTTACTTGAACAGAACGCTTACAATGCTTGTTAACACACCAAGGCTTGTGGTGAACTCGATCTACGTAGCTGGAAAGCTTGTACAGGGAAGTGCCTCAACTATATACATCAATGTTACTAACAAGGGAAATGAAAATACTACAATCTTCAAGATCTGGATAGTTGTCAACGGAGTCACTGTTGCACAACAGACATATACCAATGAACCGCTCAACGTGTCTCAGACCAGAAACCTGTCATTCAAGTGGTCTCCAAACCTCAAGGGAAGCCTTAATATCGAAGTTCTTGCCAACAATACAAGCGAGCCGACATACTTTAACCAGCTAGGTGCGTACACCACCACAGTATCTGTCTCTCCCCCGGCCTATACCACCCCACTGATCGTGATAGGTATTATTGTTGTTATAGTTGTAATATTCCTCGGGTACTACAGGTTTGCAACAAGAGGATCTAGAGCGTCAAAGACCGAGTCTAAACCAAAGATTCAGATCCCCGAGCAGAAGAAGCTGGAAAAGAAAAAATAATCATGGGTGTTTTTTAAACCCATATTCATAATTTTATTTATTTGAATCAAAGATAGTTTTGATCAAGTTCCTTCAGGGTCATTCTCTTTGGAATTGAATGCACTGTTCCAGTCCTTAAGGATGACACTTGATTTTGTTCAATCCTTACACAATCTTGACATGATGTTACTTTTGGTCAAAGATCCCAACGAAACCTACATCTCGTCAAGCAGATTTATTCCGACCAGGTAGCACGCATCCTGAAGAACATGTCTGTAAATATTGACGATCTTAGCTCTCTTCACCTCATGCTCACCCGATCCGACAACCCTGCAATTGTTGTAAAAGTCATTAAATGAACGCACTAGTTCCAGCAAGTATGAAGCGATAGGATCTACTCGAAGGCCATCCTTTGCAGCCTGAAGAGAGTAGGGATACAGGTAGAGCATCCGGAGCAGGGAGCGCTCGTACTGATCAAAGACATTGCTTG
The DNA here is from genome assembly GCA_021800105.1 of Thermoplasmata archaeon. Lineage (GTDB taxonomy): Archaea > Thermoplasmatota > Thermoplasmata > Thermoplasmatales > Thermoplasmataceae > UBA582. Next base: position 11,137 of record JAJYZI010000004.1, on the reverse strand, counting down.
TTTCGCCGTCAGTACTGGCTTCCTTCAGTATCTTGGTAGTTCTTGCGTATGAATACATGATATAAGGTGCCGAATCCCCCTCAAGGTTGAGCGCTTCCGACCACTTGAATACCAGCTCCTTTCCAAGGTTAATCTTGGCAATCTGGAACCTGATAGCAGATACTGCTACGGCGTTTGCAATCTTGCGCAGACCATCGTCAGGCAGGTCAGGCCTCTTTGATTTTACAATCTCCATGGCATTCTGCTCTGCCTTCTCAATCAGCTCGTCAAGTGTCACGACGTTTCCAGATCTGGTTGACATTTTACCGCTGTCAAGAGAGATAAAGCTGTAGAATACAAATGATATTTTAGAGCGCAGGTTCACCATGTCCTGAAGGATTTCAACAAGGGATTTTGCATAGTCCCGGTGATCTTCGCCTAGAACGTCGATAAGCCAGTCATAGTTCAGTGACTTGAACTTATGATAGGCGAGATCTCGCAGTGTATAGAGAGATGTGCCATCCCCCCTTCGCAGGAAGACCTTTGATCCGTTGCTGAGTTCTATGAACTGGGCATCATTTTCACTTTTTATGTTGTCGGAAAGGGAGGAAAGGACATCATCCATCTCCTGACTCTTCAAAAATCCTGATTCCCACACGTAATCGTCAATCTTTATCCCAATCCTTGAAAGGGATGTGGTTATTCCTTTGAGCATCACTGTGCATATTTCATGTACTTCCCTTACCACAGTTGGCTCTCCGGACTCATACTTCTTGATCAGTGCTTCTATCTCCTTCTCCTTGCTCTTATCCTCTTCTATTTCCCGATAAACTTTCCTGTAACCTTCTAAAAGGTGCTGAATATCTATTATCCTGCTCGGAGACTTAAGGTAACCAAGGTAAAGACCCATTACCTGCTTACCGGTATCATTGACGAAATATTGTGTCGTGACTCGGTACCCGTAGCGCTTAAGGATCCTGGCAAGGGAATCACCAACGATCGAGTTCCTTGCCCTGCCGATGTGAATTGGGCCGGTTGGGTTCGTACTGGTATGTTCAACCAGAACACGGTCCGGGTCCTGGAAAGTATCCGGGAAGATGCCCTTCTCTTTCAGAGAAGTGTCCATTATATCCAGGTATGATTGCTCCTTGATCTTGATGTTGAGATACTTGCCATCTAAACTAACGGAAGAGACATATTTCTCCTTGCCCAATTCATTTAATGCACTTTGCATCAACTTTTCAAATCCCGGCTTGCCGAAAAAACGGAAAAGTTTCAGGGAGAAATCTGCATGTCCGGTCCTATCAGTATCAAGGTCTTTAGCGCTGACATCAAGCGCCAGACTCCTGCATGTACGAATAATTGAATCCCTGATATCTTCAAAGAGCAGCACGGGTCTTCATGATCGGGCTGTATAAATCATTTTCTTACAATGATCTGAGCAAGAAAGCCACCAAGATTGCGATGTGGATGAATTGCGATAGATTTATCAAAATGTTCGGAGTCTTGTAATTGGTGATTAAAACCTTCTGAGTGCGTTTATATCCAGACGAAGAACAGAAGGTGAATCAGAAACCTCCTATCGCTTGCGATGGAGAGGATGTCAGATTGCTCAGAGAAAGTCGACACCAGCTCCCAGTCTTTTGAGATCAGACAGAAAAGAAGGATAGCTTTTTGCTATCTTTTCCACGTTGGAATGCTTTACAGGTTTGCCAGAGGCAATTCCAGCGATAATCCCTGCCATGATCATTCTGTGTTCAGTGAACGCAAGTAATTCCGGATATCTGCCTGAATCGCCTTTTCTGATGAAAAGAAGATCACCCGAATCCTGGATCCTTGATCCGAAAGCGCGTGCCAGTCTCTTTATATCGGCATACCTGTCACTTTCCTTCCCTCGAAGCCTTCCTGGGTTCATAATACGACACCCCGCCTCAGAGAACATTCCAAGGACGGCAAGAGGCGGTGCTAGATCCGGGTTTGAAGCTGCATCGACTGTAATCTGCTCCAGTTGCCTTTTGGAGACAGTATAAGAATCCTCTTTGGCCGCATCACTACTGCATGGAATCATTTGCAGGACTGCAGAATCCGGCTGGTCCGAATTATGTTGCAGCCCATGAACTACGATGCCGTCCGGAGAGCAAAGGAGTCCGGCGGAAAACAGAAAACCCGCCGCAGAATAATCACCATCCGCGGAAAGGCTAAGCGGCGCATGATTAAATTCGCCTGTTACCCTGAAACCATTCTCTGTCTCCCTGACTGCAGGTCCAAATCTTGAAAGAATGTTTGCGGTCAGGTTCACATATCCGCTTGATACAATCCTGTTGCTGATCATGACAATGCCCTCGCCTCCAATCATTGACTGAAACAATATAGAAGCGCTGACAAACTGCGAACTTTCTGATCCATCAATCCTGATCTTGCCACTTGTAATTCCGGATCCGTCAAGATGAAGAGTTAGATCATCCGCACGGTAAGTTAACCCTCTTTCCGATAGTGCGACGAGTAAGGGGCGAATTGGTCTCCCGGCCAACTGTCTACTTAATTCAATATCAACTATAGACCGCTTTCCAGCAAGTAAACCTACGACAAGGCGATATGAAGTTCCTGACTCTCCTGCAAATATACTATCAGGATGCCTGAATTCACCCTGCACCCTCAAGGAATTTTTGGAAGTGCTCACATTAAGACCACATTTCTTGGCGATCTCAATTGAGATCAGATCATCGTCGCAAAAAGCAACATTATCAAGCACAAGCGGTGTGTTGCTGAAGGCTGATATCAGCACGGCTCTCTGAGTGAAACTTTTGGATCCCGGGGCAGTAACTTCTCCACGAAGATCGCCAGGAGAAACAACCACCGAGGTCAATTAAATTTCACCATAGCCTTTGTATTACTGAGCCTGGTCATTATAACTTCATACCTTTTTGAAGGAAAATTCCTTGAAGCATTGATTAGATCCTCATGATTATCATAAATTGCAAACATTGCAGGACCCTTCCCTGAAATAGATGAGTAGGTTGCACCGCTCCTCAGAAGATAAGACAGTATCTCACTATTGTAACCGAGTATGTTACCCAGAATCAAACCATTCAATACCATCGCCTCGTAATAAAAACCATCTTCAACTAATCTCCTCAATGGTTCAAATGAATTTGCGGCATTCTTGATTGATGCCTGATCTATCTTGGAAGTCACCCGCCTCACATTCTTTGGATAGCAAACAAGAACGTCTCTCTCCTTTACCGGACGGTGAATGAGCATCTCGTCTTTATTGTTATCTGTCAGGGTTACTCCACCGTGCAGGGCGCAGTATATATCATCAATAGCGCCTGTAACGGATGTGCCATTTGCCCTTGAGCACTTTGCAGCGACAGCAGGGACATCTACCAGATCCTTCTCATGATAATGAAAAAATCCGAGGACAACGGCCAGAGTTAGGGCGCTGCTGCTCTTAAGGCCGACAGCCCTGGGTATTTTGCTTCTTACGCGGACATAAGGATGATATTCCATGCCATACATCCTGTTAAGCAGGTCAAGTGTCTTTTCTATGGCAACACTGTTTTTCCTGTCATAATCCAGAAACTCAACATCCAGAGGAAGATTAATCCCTATCGCTGCTCCTATCCCATTTGCGAATGCAGAAATTACGGAGAGGCCGCCATGGGTCGTGACCTTCAAGGTGAAATCTCCCTGAACTTCTGGAACTCCTTTCTAAATAGATCCTCAACCCTCTTGCCTGAAAGATCAAACATTTTATCAAGAGTAGCCAGGCCCTGTCCTATAAACATCTCCTCGCCGTTAATAATTCTCCATCCGTTTTCCTCCATTATCTTTAGGAACATGGTTCTGGGTGGATTGTAAACCAAATCAATTGCGACTCCGACTTTTGCCCTGCGTGGCGGGGGAGGCGGGAGAACCCTCTCCACTGATTCTGGGGTGCAGTTTACCACAATATCGCATAATCTGAACATATCGGAGTAAGAAATCACGGGATAATCGAGATCGTAAGCTTCCAGCTTCCTCTCTGTCAACTCAGGATTCCTGCTTGCAACATGCAGAGATGCAGGTCTGTATCTGCCTGATAAAGCATGCATCACGCTTCTTGCAGCTCCGCCTGAACCTACTATCACGATATTCATGCCGTTGAGGGATAACTTGTTGATGGCAATTAGATTCTGAAATCCAGCGACGTCAAGATTGTCTCCTGTAATCCGGCTATCGTAAAAACTTAGAAGGTTTACGGACTGCGTCTTTGCTGCCGCCGGAGAGAGCCTGTCGCAGAAGTCCAGGACTGTGTTCTTGTGTGGTGATGTTACGTTCAGGGCAAAAAAATGATCCCCCGCACGTTTAAGAAATGGCGCCAGATTGACCGGCGCCAGGTCAATAGCGGCATAATATGCATCAATAGCCATCTCACTGAATATACTGTTATATACAAACTGGCCCGCTGACTGGGATACCGGCCTCCCTATCAATCCTACTAATTTTCCTTCAGCCATTTACCTAACGCCTCCAAATATTTATCTACAGGAAGTACCAAATTCCTGCAGGATCCCAGACCATCCAATACCTGCACCGTGATATTGCCAGATCTTACTTTCTTGTCATATCTTATTGCATCCATAAGCTTCTGTTGCATATTCTCTCCTAAGGATATCTGTTCGATATTGAAGCGTTTGGCGATATCATCAATCAGATCGCTTGCAATATCTTTAATCCCAAAAATGCTGAACGTTAGCTGTGATTCGATCTTCATCCCCCACATAACCGCCGTACCATGCGGGATCCTATATCTGGATGCCCTTTCAATCGCATGCCCCACGGTGTGCCCAAAGTTCAGAAGCTCCCTCTTTCCGGACTTTTCGTGCGGATCCGTTGAAACAATATCCATCTTGATTCGAACACATTTGAATATTAGATCAGGAAGTGCAGGATATCTTGTGAGTGCCGTATAATTTGAGAAAGAAAGTAGATCATCAATGATTGACGCATCTCGTATGAAACCATATTTTGCCATCTCAGCTATTCCCTGCTTCTGATGTTCCAATCCCTTTGTAAGATAATCAGTATCCATCATCACTATGCTTGGGTTATAGAATGTACCGACTGCATTCTTGCCGTCTGCAAGATCTATTCCATTCTTTCCGCCAAGGGAAGAGTCTACCATGGCAAGCAGCGTTGTGGGAAATGCGATTAAGCCAATTCCACGCATGTATGTTGATGCGCAGAATCCAGCCAAATCCCCAAGCGTTCCACCACCAAAATATGCAATGGAAGATCCCCGGTCCAGTCTGCATGATCGCATGACCTTTATCAGATCGATATATGAGTCAAATGTCTTTAGCCCCTCCCCATCCTCAACTCGCGCAACCTGTACTTCAGGCAATGATTTCTCAATGCTCTCGAAAGCGATGTTCCAGGAATTCAGAAAGCCAGAGCCAGCAACAATAAGCCCAGTGTTGCTTTCCCTAAGGGTAGAAATCATTCTGTCAGCTATTCCACTACCGACCGATACCCTGCATTCGGATGCAGGTGTGTTGCAGGAAAATGTATGTTCGAGCATTTCCGTCTTCGCTCACATGCTTACTCTCTTCATTTATTTATTCTATCCCCCTCATGTTCTTTTCATCAATTACTTGGAAATAAGAAAAACAAATGGCTTTTAATGATATGGTTTGATACTCATGTCAACCAATGTTCAGTGATACCATTGATTTTAGCAGGATAGAGGAGGAAGGGTATCCTTTCATAAGGTATCACGGGATGATTTGTGGAAACAGGACTGCAGCCCTTGTTGCAGCGAATGGCACTATTGACTGGGCATGTCTCCCAAGGTTTGATTCAGATCCAGTGTTTGCATCCCTTCTCGACTCTAGGAAGGGAGGCTATTTCTCAATAAGGCCAGCGGATACCTCGGATTTAAGGGTGTATCAGAACTACAAGGAAATGACCAACATTCTGCATACTGAATTCATCCGTAATGGCAAGACTGTGCTTCGTCTTACAGATTTCATACCTGCTTCTGAATATTCGACAATAAATTTTCCTGAGATACACCGTTACGTGGAAGCGCCTGAAGCGGACATCCGGGTCAACGTCGAATTCAAGCCTATCTTCGATTACGCTAGGGGGAAAGCCGAAATTGAGAAAACAACCTCCGGGTACATATTCAAATCAGACTCCCGGTCCGCAGCAATCGTAAGCGATTCTCCTCTTTATCTTAAGGACAATACGGTAACGGGATCCTTCCTCCTTAAGCGCTATGCTTCAAAATGGCTTGTTTTACTCATGGATGTCAAAAATCTCGCCAAGATCACGGATTACAAGTCATATCAACGCCTGGAGGAGACATCTGACTATTGGAGAAACTGGCTTTCACAGTGCAACTATCATGGGGTGTACAGCCAGCAGGTTTCGAGATCCGCGCTTGCTCTCAAAGGGCTGTTCTACGAACCCACTGGCCTTATGGTTGCAGCTCCCACTTCCAGTCTTCCTGAAGCCATTGGAGGGGAGAGGAATTTTGATTACAGGTATGCATGGGTCAGGGACACTGCCTATGTGGTTGAAGCTCTTTCGATGATAGGTCTGAAAAAGGAAGCGACAAAATTCCTTTATGATATGATGGAAAGTATAACTAAGAGCAATCAACTCCACACAATTTACACAATAGATGGGAGCACATCACTCAGGGAGAGAACAATAGATTTTGACGGCTACATGCATACAAAGCCTGTACGTGTCGGGAACAAGGCTTCCAGCCAGCTCCAGATAGATGAATACGGATCAATCATAAATGCAATTTACTATCTTGCTAGGATTGGGGGGATAGTCAACTCATATCTCTGGAACTTCGTGGTGGATTTCCTCAAAACACTGGAGAAACTTTGGAAAGAACCTGACTCGAGCATCTGGGAGTTCAGGACTGAACCGAAGCACTACGTTTACTCAAAACTGATCTGCTGGTCCGCCTTCGACCGTGCCATCCTCATGGGAAAGATGCTTAAGATGTCCGGTCCGTTTGATGCTTGGCGTGAGATTGCAAACCAGATCAAGAAAGCCGTCCTTGACAATGGGGTGGATCCCACGGGATCTTACCTTACCCAGTACTTTGGTTCCGATCAGGTTGACGGCGCTCTCTTGCGGCTGCCACTCCTTGGGTTCTTGCCTACAAATGATCCACTCGTTTCCGGAACAATTGAGAAAATAGAAGAGGATCTTATGTATGATAGCTATCTTTTCCGAAGATATCTCAATGACGACGGATTCCGTGTTCCAGATAACGCGTTCCTGCTTCTCTCGTTCTGGTATGTTGAGGATCTCATTTATCTTGGCAAGATGCGAAAAGCGCGTGAAGCTTTCGAAAGCCTGATACAGAGAGGGAATCACCTGAACCTCTTCTCTGAGGAGATAGATCTTAAGAATGGCGAGATGCTTGGTAATTTTCCTCAGGCATTATCTCACATCGGCGTGGTGAGAGTAGCTACACGGCTCAACGATGCGTTCAAGCAAAAACTTAATCCCTCAAGCGTCAAGAGCAATTATTGATCTTAATCGAGGCCTCTCTGACGCCTTGAATAGTTTCCCTCACGCCTTCTCAGATTAAGAGATACGAGGAGCAATATGAAGCCTGAGGCAAAAAGTGATACACCAAAAACAATTGTATACGTAATGAGATAACTTATCCTGTACACTGTGAGCCTGGCGTATGCATTTAGGTTTGCATTATTCTTCAGGATAAGTGTCCAGTTGCCTGAATCTGACGCAACCACATCCTTCTTTAATGACCCGTTTCCTGTAATGTTACCTAGGGCAGTAACTGCACCCGTTGGTGCAACCAGGCAGGCAGTAAAATTTGCCCTTGAGTTATTTGCTATCACCGAATAAAAAAGATAATCCCCCTGTTTTATTGTGACATTATACGTAAGATGATAGGAGGACCCGGCCTGAATGCTTACATCCTCTGATTGGGGTGAATCGGATATTATGAATACCACAGAAAGCGCGATCAGGACAATCGCTATCACTATAAGGATATATGACAGCCTAGCTATTTTCTTATAATCCCTCAGCACCTGTCAGATCCCGCTCCCGTACTATGAGATAACCCTGCGTCGTAATAAATCATTTCCTAACCTGCACAATGAGGTCCGGGGATTCGTCTATGGAGACGATTTCCGCCCTTGTCACCCCCTCGATGAGACTTCTATGCTTCTCAAGCAATTCTCTCTCTCCATGAAGGATGATGCTGCTTCCCGAAACTTTCCCTGACTTTGATGCTTCAGATCTGATCATGGCTATCGTCCTGATTATATATTCGAGCTTCCTGTGCATCTCTTCAGAGGCGGCAGGGTATGAGATCGGCCAGGATTGATTGTGAATAGATCCTTCCTTTTTGAGGACAGTATGATACAGTTCCTCTGTGATGAATGGCATTATGGGAGCATACATTCTCAGAATAGACTCAAATGCAAGATAAAGCGTTGATGCAATCTCACCCCTCTCGGCAGGATCTAGGACATCCATCTTCATCCTCGCCTTGGAAATTTCAAGGTAGTTGTCGCAAAACGTGTTCCAGAAGAAGTTATCAAGAACCATGCGCGCCTTGGAAAGACTGTATGAGTTCATGAACTCCGTCATTGATCTGGTCACTTCGGCCAGTTCCTTTAATATCCAGTTTTCAGGCTCTCCCTTCACGCTTTCAATTCTTGAAACATGTCCTTCGCCCAAGGTTGATACAAGGTTGCCGGCGTTCAGTATCTTGATCACTGTCTTGCGGCCTCTCATGAAGTCCTTCTCGTCAATCGATATGTCCTCACCGTTACCCGAGACAGTTGACCAGTGCCTGACAGCATCAGATCCATACTTCTGTACAAAATCTTCGGGTGAAAACTTGTCTCCGCGGCTCTTGCTCATTTTCAGTCCCTGGGGATTCTTCACTATCCCGCTCAATACTATTTGGCCCCATGGAATTTTATTGTCATGAATCATTGCCCTGACTATACTTGTGAATGCCCAGGAGGTGATGATTTCGTGACCCTGGAATCTTGCAGTCATCGGGTATATTTTCTCGAACAGGCCTCTAGGCAGGCTTGCGAGTCTTGGAGAAAGAGAAGAAGTTGCCCAGGTGTCCATCACATCTGTCTCGCCAACAAATTCTGTTCCACTGCATTTCGGGCAAGCACCTTTATAGTTGGTGAATCTTGGATCTACCGGAAGCATGGATTCATCTGCATAGACAATTTCGCCACAGTTCTTGCAATACCAGAGGGGAAAAGTGACTCCAAAAACCCTTTGCCTTGATATGCACCAGTCAACCTTCAATCCCCTGACCCAGTTATCATATCTGACCTTCATGAAATCCGGATACCACCGTATGGAATTCCCGGCGGCGTCCATCCTATTCTTAAGATCCATGTACTTTATGTACCATTGATCAAGGATGCCTATTTCAACGGGAGTATCACACCTTTCGTGTACGTTGACTGTCTGTTTCTTCCTTTCTGCTTTCGTTATGAACCCATTTGACTTCAGACGCTCCACAATAATTTTTCTTGCCTCGGTCGTAGTGATGCCAGAATGCACAAAAGTGTCGCCATTCATTCTACCATTTGAGTCGATTATGATCCTTGTATCCAGAGAATACTTCCTCCAGAGATCAACGTCATTCTGATCTCCAAAAGTACAGACCATTTCGGCTCCTGTGCCTTTTCCAGGGTCTACGAAGGGATCCGAATGGATCATGACACTGAAGTCATATAAAGGGACCGATACTTTCTTCCCTATGAAATCCGAATATCTTGCATCATCCGGGTTCACGAACAGTGCAACACATGATCCAAGCATCTCAGGCCGTGTCGTCGCTATTTGTACATCTTTAGTATCAACTCCCTTGAATCGAATATAATAAAACTCTGTTTCCCTCTCCATGTCTTTCATGTCGATTTGCGAGATCGCCGTCCTGCATGATGGGCAGATAAGCACTGGGCCTTTGTTCCTGTATGCCCTCTTCTTACTGACAAGATCCAGAAACATTGCTTGTGATATCCTCCTAGACTCCTTGGAATAAGTCCGATATGCATTGGCCAAATCTGCACTGAGTCCAAGCTTCCTGAACATTTCTTTTATTTTAGCCCCTCCTTCAAGGCCAGCCTCGTTGCAAAGATCTATAAACTCTTCCGGCTGGAAATCGCGCAACCTTTTTCCTGAAATTTTTTCCGTATACTTTTCAGTAGGCAGGCCATTGTCGTCGAAGCCCATTGGATAAAAAACATTAAAACCGGACATTCGCTTAAAGCGAGCAATTATGTCCTGGTGAACATATGAAAATGAATGCCCCATATGTAGATCACCGGACACAGTAGGGGGAGGAGAATCAATCGAATATATCTCGCCTCTGGCATCAGGGTTGAAGGCATAGGTAGAGTGTTCCTCCCAGAATACTCTCCACTTCTCTTCCATCTTTGGCAAGTCCAGATCCATAAAGGATTATTGCTAGGATCTTAAAAATCTAGGCGGTTAAATCATGGATAGGTTAGTTAGAAGAGAACGCCTATATCATTTCCTTATTGATAGTTTAATGGCTAGCTCCTTCATTTCTGCAGCTTGAAGGCCGTGAGAGATCTCTTTCCACCAGCCTGCAATGTTCATGTCATCATTTGTCCGCCTGGGAATGACATGCATGTGGAGATGGAAGACGCTCTGGTCGGCAGTCTCATGATTAGCTAGAAAGAGGTTTGTCCCTTCGCAAAAGCGAGTTTCAATCATATGTGATGAGAGGCGACGGGCAACCTCTGCAATCTTCCCGAAAGTTTCTGCATCTACCCTCTCAAGATATTCAAAATGATGCTTCGGAATGACAAGCGAATGACCTCTGGAAATGGGGTTAACATCAAGGATGGCAATAACATCTGAATCATCATATAATCTTGCAGAAGGAATATCTCCGGCAACTATCCTACAGAACACGCAATCCCTTTTCTCCATGGGATATTGAATGTTCCGATGTATAAAAACTCATTCAGTTACCGCAACAAAGAATACCTTCACTGGGATGAGATTCGAAAACTTTCTATGCGTTTACATTTATCTTAAATAAAATATTAATGCATGTTCATCTATCTTTTATATAGAGATAAACTGTTGACTAGATTGCAATCTT
>JAJYZI010000096.1 GCA_021800105.1 Thermoplasmata archaeon | reverse complement strand
ACGAATTATATCTGTCGCAGGCTCGCCACTCTTCTTCAGCTCCTCATACCTTTCCAGAATGGGTTCAGCATGGGTAACTCTGGCACTGCTCACAAGATCGCCCCTATCTTTCCCGTTAAGCTGTGCGTTATCCGGAATTTTACCGAATCTTGATCAGGGCTCAAAAAATAAAATTCAAGTGACAGGACCAAACACTTCCTATCAGATAACTGCCTTCAGACGCTTAAAAAGTAGTACTGATATGTTTGGCATTTTCGTAACTGTACCTTTATCGGCACCATGACATGAGAAACAACAATTTTCTGTCATGATAGAGGATAAACACAGAATGTTCAAAACGTATACCAGTTGAAAGATGCACCAGACACACAAAATCAGGTCAATAAGCCCTGAAAGAACAAGATCATTCTGGCGAGGTCTAGACTTGCGTCTATCATGTAGTTTAATAGTTCATTCTAAATCAGCGCCTGTGTCAAAAAACGAGTTGCTTAAAGAAGTTCAGGGGATAATGCAATACAGTGCAGAAAAGCTTCCAGGACAGTTCAGTGCTTTTGGAGGATTTAACCAGTCTGTACTGGCTGACGGAAAGGTTTCGCACAAGGTCAAGGAGCTTATAGCAGTAGCATTGTCATTGGCGAGTCCCTGTGAATGGTGCATCACATACCATACGGCCGAGGCAAAAAAGAGCGGCGCAAGCGATGAAGAAATTCTCGAGGCTGGTTTTGTGGCGGTGCTGATGGCAGGTTCACCCGCACTGATGCACATGAACATACTCAAGGATGCCTTGGAAGAAAAGAAATAATCCAGATAATGCTATAACCATACCTGAGGCGAAAATATTGAACGGGGTTCCGGGTGACTACAAATACGAGAGAATTCTGCCAGACAGTGTTAATAAGGTTTTTTCGAAGCTTTCCCAGAAATTGAAGGAATCAGGCTATGTGATCCTGTCCATAGTTGACATCAAGGAGACGCTGAAGAATTCGGGTCTGGATCCAGATTTCAAGCCTTTCTACATACTTGACGTGTGCAAACCAAAAGCGGCGCAGGCAATGATAGGGTCAAATGACGAATATGGGCTGCTCCTCCCGTGCAGGATAATGATCACTGAAAAGGGCGATAAGACCCTCATTGGAATGCTGAGAGTATCAGAAATAGCATCCAAATATCTTCGAGAGGATAGGGGAAAGGCACTTCAGTTTGAAAGAGAGTTGATTGCTTCGATGGATTCCATCTGATAACTTGCTCTAGAGAAGAATTTCTTATTTTGTTGCATGAACTTAGTGCGTTTAACAAAAACCGGCTATTTTTGAGCCTTTCTTGGCACAAGATAACAAAGTATTTCCAAACCTCAAGTCTGATGATTTAATACAAGAAAGGCTCGCCTTCGTATCATGCAATAATAGCATTATTTATTTGCAAATAGTGTTTTTTTGGAATGTCGCATGGTAAATGAGAAGCTATCTAGAGTAAGGGGGAAATGATAATCAATCCATTTCTTTACGCCCTTGCGGGAGTGATTGCATTTTATGCTGCTGCACTCATTGTATTGGTTGATGCTTTCAAGAGATATAAGAAACCGAGAAACATGAACATCGTCAGGAAAAGATTGGAGGCTGTTTCTCTTCTTGTTTCTCTCGATGTGGCAGCTTACATGATTGGGATCGTGTTTCTGATTAGTATTGACCTGCAAAGCAGTTCATTGTCCATTTCAAACATATATCTGTATGTAGGAATATTTTTAGCCAGCTGGATTCCACTCTTCATTCTTGCTGCAAAACTTAAGCACTCCGGCAGATATAGGGAGGATTGAGTCGAAATCCTCCTTTCAGGAAAGTCAATTAAGGAAAGGCTGGCTTTAGTTGTCTTTATAGTCATATCGCTGGCATTAGCAATATTATCTTTTGCATACTACGCTTATTTGAATGACAGCCGGGCTTCATTGCTTCCATTTTTTCTGATCTATTTCCCAGCCCTGATTAATGGTTTGGCAAGGATCCTTAAGGCTTGCTTTGAAATATGTAGGTGAAGACATTGTTAAAGATAATGGTGGAACAGATGTTGGTGATAACCCTGGATCAGGAGTGAAGTTCTTGATGCCGACTTGATAGTACTTCGAAACCAAATATTGAAAACAGTTTAGGACCTCAGAAAATGGATCAAAATAAATTGATAGAATTAAAGTCATTTATAATCAATAATCTATTGCCTAATATGTCGCAGAATGGCTTAAAAACTGAATATTCGGAGGAAGTGCTATACTTTATGGCCCCTGAAATGGTAGATCTTGAGTTGGAATATACGGATAACTGTCCACTTTATGCTGTTTTCCTGCATGACTTGCGGGAAGTTTGTGAGTTGCGATGGGATCAAAGACCTCCAAATAACGAGCTGAGCATTGAACTTTACGGAATATAGCGGTAATGAAAACATTGCTATCTGAAATTAGGTAGCAAATTGGCATCTTACCTAAGGAGAATTGCCCCGGCTCTTATGGTACGTTAAGATGAAATTGAAGAAATTTATCGAAAACAATATGGATTGGATGGCTGACACTTTGGATAAACTTGGATTGATACGGTTCCTTTAATTCATATGATCTGTAAATTAAAACCTCAGTGGCATTTCTTGTTTAGATTTTGCTGGTCACGTTTAAAAATGGTAGTATAAGGCGAGAAATATTAATATGGCTGCAGGCAACAATAACATAAAAAGAACTATTATGAAGTTGCGCAATTTATGAACATTGTGTTGCAAATCCTTACTAGGCATTTTATT
>JAJYZI010000036.1 GCA_021800105.1 Thermoplasmata archaeon | reverse complement strand
AATAGAAAGCAATTTATTAGAGACGCCATACAATCCTATAAAGACCAAATTTCATCGGTTTCAAGAGAACTCATAGTGATCACTAATTTTTCCGATAATGAAATTGACGAATTTGTGACCTCAGCAGGAGGTCAATCAATTTCGATTGGTGAGTGCGGTGTAGGAGAGATGTTGTATACTGGAATCACACACTCAAAAGGCGAAATTATTATGTTTCTTGACGATGATGATTACTTTGCAAATGATAAAATTGAAGTTGTCGGTAAATTATTGAAAAGCGATCCTAGCATCATTTTTGTTCACAATGCTCAAACTTTCGTAGACGATGGCAAACGTCCTGTTGTTGATCGAAGAATAGCTTTGAACGATAATATCCAGTTTTCATTAAATGATTTTAACCTTAGGAACGAATTAAAAAGAATACCAATAAATGACTTTGTTAAAATTCAATTTAATCTGAGTTCAATTACAATCAGAAAGAATGCATATTCAAGATATCTTACAGCGTTGAGAGAAATTAGAGGCCATACGGATGATTTTTTTTTCTATTCTGCGCTGAGTTCGGGAGGAAACTTCAAAATCTTTTTCACAGTTCAGCAAGAAACTGTTTATAGAATTCACGAAAGTACCTCTTATATAAAAAACGGAAATACTACAAAAAGAACTGAAAAAGCTCTTTTGGATTACGTCTATTCTACGAATTCTATATACAAGTTAGTTAATGGTAGTCAGATAAGTGGAATAATACTGTATCGATATTTTTCAGAGATGTTTGATTTGGCGATAGCCACTGGTCAATTTAGGAAACTTTCTGAAGAGTTCAGAATCTCAGTTAAGGGCTGCAAAATTGTACTAAATTGGTTCAAGATATTACCAGTTAAATCATTTCTGTATGTGTTAAGGCGCTATTTGCACGCTCAATTTTACATTTTATTTTCCATAAAAACAGCGGGTCTCCGACAAAGTGCAGATTAGTTCATTCGAGAGGTACGTTTTACGTGGAGAAAATACCGCCTCTCATCCAATTTTTATGGGTTTTTGAAAGCATTAGGTAAATGATTCAAACTGCAAGATTTTTATCCATTTCCCAAGTGTGTTAGAAACTTTCAAATCTATACGCCAAAGGCTTAACGCAGCCTTGAAAGTATCTTTTGATAAAACGCGGAAACTTATATATTAATTAACAAAATTACGCCTGTTGAATGCGAGAAGTGTTGTTTTTATAACCAGTTATTCCTTTTACGGTGGTGTCGGTACTCATCTTTTGAACTTTGTCTCAGCATTTAATGGTGAATCAAAGGTATACAACCTTGTGTTTGACAATAAGAAATCTTCAAGACGATTTTTGGGGGAGAAAATATACGGTTTTAGGCCTCCTTTTTTGAGTGGCTGGGAACTAAACACGAGGTTGCAAGGATTAGCGTTTCGCAATTTTTATAAAAATCTTTCTTCCTCTCTTTCCGATGATGCTATACTGCATTATTTTGACGAAGAAACGACACCTGTTATTTTTCACGAACCACAGATAGCAACGATACATGACATCATTCCACTCAAGGCAGAATTTAAGTCCATGTATAAAACACCCTCTTTTCTTAAAAAAAACCTTGAGAAATTTAAGAGGTTCAGTAATCTAGTTACAGTATCAAACCATGTCAAGAATGATCTACAGGAGTATGGGTTCAATGGAAGCATCGAGGTAGTCTACCCTGTTGCCTCTGAACATTTCTCCAAGCTCAATAATAAAATGGAACTAAGAAAATTGTGGGGTTTTCCAGAAGACAAGAAAATTATCCTGTCTGTAGCAGGATTCGCCCCCAATAAGAACAACGATGTGATTCGTCAAACTGCCCTTTCGCTTGGAGACGAATACATATTGATCAGGATCGGGATAGATATGGGCTTTGGCATATACTTAAAGGATGTCCCACCCGACCGAATAAATGAGATCTACAACTTGAGTGACGTTTTACTCTTCCCATCGCTCGATGAAGGCTTTGGAATTCCCATGCTTGAGGCCATGTCTTGCGGGTTGCCGGTAGTAGCTGCAGATACAGAAATTTCTAGAGAAGTGTGTGAAGATGCTGCTGTCTTTGTTGAACCTACTACTGAAGGGTGCATTAACGGAATCAGGAAAGCCATTGCGGATGGAGAAAATCTTTCAGTCCTGGGTTTGAACAGAGCAAAGTATTTCGCATTTGACAAGTTTAAAAAAAGAGTCAATGATCTGTATGCTTCCCTTTTATGAGTCTTGTAGACCCATCACCAAAAATAATTAAACACCTAAACATTTTGTTTTGATGACCAGGGAAGCAGAATCCACCTTACCGATTTCGGTAGTTATAATGTGCTTCAACAGGAGAAAATTCCTTGTCCAAAGTGTCAATTCCGTTCTGCAACAGACCCTTTCGCGTGATAAATATGAAATTCTGGTCACAAAGAATTTTGAGGATAATGACATTGATCTATTTCTTTCACAAAATGGTATTTTTTCAATTTTAGAAGAAGATGTAAACATCGGTACGATGATTGTAAATGCCATCTCTCGCGCAAGAGGTGAATACATATCTTTCCTTGATGATGACGATATTTTTTATCCTGACAAACTGTCAACAATTTTCAAAGCTATAACCTCCATACCTGGCCTTGTATACTATCATAATGCTTTTGATACGATAGATTCTGATTCCTTGAAGATAGATGATTATAGGCACAGACACCCAAGGAGCCAGATTATCTTAAGGGAAGGAAACACCCATACTACCTTAAGGACAGTAAAACCCCTCAGCGGTGACATAAATATGAGTTCTATAACAGTCAGGCGTGACTTACTAACTAAATATGCCCAGCATATAAAAAACATTGATGGTTTGCAGGATGTCTTTATATTCTATCTATCTGTTCTGTCCGGTGGGGAACTGTTGCTGGATTCTCTGGTAACGACGGGATACAGGATTCACACCAGCGAAAGCCATGGTGATCTTGAAGACTTTGAGAATTATTCCAGTGGTATCAGGAACGTTCTAAAGAAGTATTTGAAATCCTATGAAATTCTCATGACCATACGAGATAACACACTTACTGATTTGAGATATGAATATCTCACAAATAAATGCAGGTATGAGCTTATGCTTCCACATAGAGAAGGAATATTAACCATTAAAGAACTGTTCTATCTTCTTCTGCACCTTGGAAATGCAGAGGGGCTCGGGAACCAGTTTTTTTTAATCGTTCTCTCCTTCATGCACGCCGTCATGCCTGGCAGGATCTCTGATTTTTACATACACATGAAAATGAGACTTGACTCTTCCAAATATTCCAGACAAACAGGGGTTTCAACATAGAGTGTTTGTGCATAACCCTGCAAGTATTTTTTTATATCATATGCATGCAGAGATCAGTGCCAGACCTGAGAATATCCGTAATAATTACCGCACATAACCGGAGAGTCTACCTTGAGGATGCATTGAGATCCGCCATTGATCAGACCCTCGATAGAAAGTTGTTTGAAATAATTGTTGTAAAAAATTTTGACGACGAATTACTTGATCGCTTTATTGAAGTAAACGGTGCCATTTCAATATTCTCTGACACGGAATTCTTAGGGTTAGATAAGGTTCTTGGCACTCGAGCAGCTACCGGAGACATCATCTGTTTTCTTGACGACGATGACCTTTTCCTGCCAAAAAAGCTGGAAACCGTTCTCCATTTCTTTGACACCTATCCAGATCTTGTGTTTTATAGGAACAATCCAAGTTTCTTCGATGAAATGGGCGAAAGGGAGCAGATGATAAGAGGCGCTTCAAGAATGCACAATTTTTCAAACCCCACCTATAAAGAGATGAAAACCTTACTGGAAGACAGGGCTGCCTTTAATTCAAGCTGCATTTCCATCAGAAAAAGCATGGTAACTGAAAAACTGGACGAATTCGCGAGAATAAAGAACGTTGTGGATTATTACCTGTTCATTCTTGCCTGCAATTCAGGTAAACGCATAATTGCAGATTCAGAAGAGCTGACACGATACAGAATTTCTGGAAAATTAAGCACATCACGGCCTACGGGTAACTTTTCTGAATTTAAGGCTAAAGCGCTAAGGGTGAAGACAAATGAACTGCATGATCTAGAAGCGATTAGGAATATCAAAAGCAGAATGGAAGTTACCAGGATCATAGGTTGTGAAATAATCTACCTGAGATTGCACGCCAATCTCCTCACGGATGGCGTCGCCAGAGAAATGCTGCTTCTTGATGGTCTGAGATATGTTCATTGCATGCTGTCTATGCCCTCCAAATACAAGCCATTTTTCCTGGCCTATGCATTGGTCGCCATCCTTTATCCAAAATTTGTCCAGGATATACTCTACAGGTCTTCGCTTGGTTTTTAAAGGCAAAGTTATTGGCCTCCTAATCCGGTTACCACTATCAGTGTTGAAGATCTGCACTTTCAAAATTCGAAAAGTTATATCTAAAGATATGCATACAATATAGGTTCAATTGACCTTAATTTCTATCTTGATCAGCACATATGACAGAAAACAGTACATTGAAAGAGCAGTAACGTCTCTTCTGGATCAGAATACGGATAGACAGAACTTCGAGATAGTGGTTGTAAAGGGTTTTCTTGATGAGAGCATAGACAAATTCCTTGACTTGAACAATGTAAAAAGGATATTTCTACATGAAAAGAGTCTCGGGAAAAAAATCGCCCAAGGAGTTATCGAATGCAAAGGAGAATTCATCTGTTTTCTCGACGATGATGATGAATTTGAACCAAACAAGATTCAAAGGCTCTGGGATATAATAAATAAGGATCCCGATGCAGATTTCATTCATGACTCCATTTTGAGGATAGGAGAGGATGGATCAGTGCTTGATCCTAGGAATTCAGGAACTCAGTTTAGCGATTTCTCGTTGTACCCGGACACCAGAGATTATTCTGTCCTTTCAAAGTTCCTTAGGTATAGAGGTGACTGGTATCTTAGTACCATGTGCATACGAAAATCGGTTATTGAACTGATCCTGAAGGAACTTCAAGAAACAAACCAGAGTCTTGACAAATTCATTTTCTTTGCTGCTCTGAATCATGGTAAGAAAATAATGATGATCAGCGACAGGCTTACTAGATACCGGTTGCACCAGAGTACCACAACGTACATAGGAAGTGAATCGGATTTCATAACAAAAAGAGAGATATTTTTCAGAAACACCGTGCAGGTATTTGATAACATAGAAAAGTTATCCCGAGATTTTCCTGGAAATAGTCTAGCTAAATGCATGGTTTTACAGCATCGGATAAACCTCTATTCTATAAGCAAGGAAAATGAAGCAAAAGTATCAATTGGGGAGTTCCTCAAGTATTTAAGATGCCTAAGAATTGCCCGATCCCGCTATCAAATGATATGGATTGCGGCTTTTGTTTTAAGGAAAATTTCTGCAGGGCTATCAAGGCATGTATACTACCTATTTTTCAAAATATCCTTCGGGAGAGCCATAAGTAATTAAAAGGGTAGCTTAAATGGGCGCCCCTTCTTTTAATGATCTTGTTTTTTCTCTACCGGTTTCCCACATTCCGGGCAGAATTTGGATCCAGGTGGAATAACAGCTCCACAGTTTTCACAGAGTTCGGGGAGTTGTTCATTTTCCCTTTCCCCTATTTCACCTTCTACAACGTTTCCAATCTGGCTCTTTATCGTTGGCTTCTCTGAATTTTTTTTCTGGTTGTTCTTTCCGTAGTAAACGTACCCGATATTGGCTGTGGGCGCCTTTGCCCTAGCCATCTCCAGTTCACGCTTCTTTTCGTCCTCAACGGACCGACGGTTATCCTCATTTACGCGCCTCTTGTACTCAAGAGCCCACTGTCTAACACTTTTCTCCCACAATTCTGGATTTGATACGGTGAAGTCCTTTGTCTGCAGGGATGCTCCCTCATAATACTTTATCGAAACTATTCTCTTCTTCGCCATTTTCAGCCGAGGAATGGCCTTCCCAACATCGTCAAGGCTGTCAAGTTTCACCTCCAGATCAACCAGTGAAGGTGCGGCCCTGAAGATGCCCCTCCTCCCATTCTTGACATAAATTATCCTCTTGTTTGTAAGGTAAAGGATGCCCTTGGAAACTTTTACTCCATGATCAAAAAGCACCGTTTTTTCATTTAATATCTCGTGCTCATCACTTTCATATATAGGCATATGAAAGATCATTATAGCCGGGCATATAATTATTTATTTTTTACTACACTGGACAGGATGTTTCATTTATTCAACTTAAATGAGTCACTTTCCCTGGAAACCTAGAAGGGGTGTTATGACTTCAATTGAATCAGCGCATAACACGACCTAAACTGTCATTGTTGATGCTGATCTCTTTAATCACCGACGTGTATTATCCGGCTTCCCTGGAACTCGAAACGAAATTGTTCTGGCGTCATATTTCCGATTTCCCTCACTATGGTTTCATGCAGCTCTGGCCTGGCGTAAAAAAGCATAAAACCCCCGCCACCGGCCCCGATTAATTTTCCGCCTGCAGCCCCGCATCGTATGGCTTTTTCGTATGCCTGATCGATGAAGTCGCTGCTTATGCCTTCAGTAAGTTCTCTCTTGAGTTTCCAGTTGCTGTGAAGGTATGAACCCAGAGAATCATAATCGCCCATGGACAGGCTGGTGAATGCTTCCTCTGTGATTCTGACCATTTTGTCGTAGTTTGCAGATCTCCTATCAACATTTCTTGCCTGCGATGCATGTATTTCAGCGGAACCGCGCTGTAATCCGGTGTAAAGTAGAAGAAGATTTTCCTGCAGCTTCTCCCTCACTATTTCAGAGGATATGACCGGCTTTACCACAACGCTTTCATCTGGGTAGAATTCCAGCAGGTTTATGCCTCCGTATGCAGCCATGTACTGGTCCTGCTTACCTCCAGGCTCCCTCAGGATTTGCCGCTCTATCTTCACGGCTTCCTGAGCTAGCTGTTCAGGTGACGCAAATTCTCCTTTCCATGCATGTAGCGCGTTTAGCAGCCCTACCAGAAAGGTGCTGCTCGATCCCAAACCGGTACCGCCGGAAGGGATGTCCGAAATGCTTACAATCTCGATGCCGCCATCAATCTGGAGGAGCCTGAGCGCTTCCCTCACAGACGGGTGCTCTATCTGGTCAACGGAGTCAACAATTTCGGTTTTTGAATAGCTTACCCTTATCTTGTTGTCAAATTTCTTGTTCACCACAATGTAGATGAATTTGTTTATGGATGCCGATAGAACAGCACCCTTTTCGTGTTTAGAATAATAGTCCCTGATGTCCGTTCCTCCGCCTACAAATGTTATCCGAAGCGGAGTTTTTGAAATGAACATCCTTGTCTTCATCTTACTGTCCCAGCAATTTCTTAATGCCGTCATCCAGCGATACCTTTGGGGTGTAGTTGAGAAGGCTCTTTATTCTCCCAGTATCTGCCAGCGTTTCCATAACATAGTTCTTGACGGGCATTTCTATGTACTTAGCCTTTACGTCCGTTTTCATATACATGTTGAGCTTGTCCAGCATCTCATTGAGATCGTAGTTTATCCCTGTGCCTGCATTCACAACATTGTAACCAGTGAGCTGCGAAGATCTCATAAGTATTTCAACAACGTCGTCCACGAATATGAAATCTCTTCTCTGCTTTCCGTCTCCATAGATTATTGGCTGCTCTCCTTTCCTCAGTGACCACATGAACTGCGTTACCAGGTTTGCGTACTCCTTCTTGGCTTCCTCGTGCCACCCGTAGACGGAAAAGAACCTTACTGCGGATACCGTCATGTTATTGAGCTTGCAGTACAGTTCAGATACCCTTTCCGCGGCAATTCTTGCCTCGGTATAATAGTCAGTGACCAGTGGTATGCAATCCTCCCTGTGAGGCGGGTCAATGCTGTTGTATATCGACGATGTGGAAGCAAAGACAACCTTGGAACCATTGGATCTGGCATATTCCAGCACACTGATCATCCCATCAACGACCTCGGAGATCAGGTGGGGGTTTGCCCTGTACATCGGCGAGGCGGAATATATGCCTATATGAAATACGAAATCTGCCTTGAACGGCGTTTTCCCAATATCCTTTGCATCTCCTTGCTGAAAGGTAACCTTGCCGCTCTTCTCTGCATGTTCAAGGTTCTTCTGGCTACCGGTATGCATATTGTCGATCACAAGCACTTCATTGTTTTTTGAAAGGCGATCTACCAGGTTGCTACCGATGAAACCGGCACCCCCTGTCACAATTACCTTCTTGCCCATTATTATGTCCATGTTTAGGGAAATGTGATGGAAGATAAAAAATGATCACGTGCCGGGATACATATCCAGACGAGTGCATAGCTTTGCCGTTTGAGTAGGAAGGTTTTGAATCTGTTCATGGCTCAGTCTATCATATAACACCTGATAACCTGAAGCTGAGACTTGCTACATTATTATCGCCATATACTTTTGACCTAACAGTAAAGATATTCTCTGAATAGCGGCATAAACATAGTCACTGAGTTCTAGTAGGGACATGAATAAGGATTAATAATCCACTGTGAATGTCTTAGGGTGCAACCACCTCACAGTGCGGGAAGCGACGGCAGCAACCGTCCAAGAATACCAATACCATATTCCAAGGGAATAATCCGGATACTGACTGATAAATTTCTCTTCAATAACAGAATGGCTGTCGCGAATATTGGCTGCGGAAAGGACCTTCTCGCAAGAATTTTCCTGGAAAACGGGAATGACGTGATCTGCATCGATCGCAACGATGATGCCATTGAGAGATCAAAGAAGGATCTGGTAGATTTTCCAAATGTCCGTTTTGTCAATGGGTATCCTGCAAATACGGGAATTGAGAGAAACAGCGTCAACCTCATTGCAATGGGGCAGGCATTCATAGGAATTGACCAGCAGAAGGCAAGAAACGAATTCAGGAGGGTGCTAAAAGCTCCCAATATTGTCACAATCATATGGAATGATATCGACCTGAGGGATGGTTTCTCAAACGAATACGAGAGGATATGCGTTAAGTACTGTCCCCACTACACAAAGTCAGGCAGTGATCCGCTCACTAATGAGCAGATAACAGAATTCTTCAGCTGGAGTTTTGACTACAACCAGTTTGCCACCGAAATGCTGATGGATGGCGACGACCTAATCAGTATGTATGAGTTCATGCCTTACCGGCTTGCTGCAGCTGACCCACGTCATGATCAGTTGATTATTGAGCTTAAAGATGCATTCTCCACCTACGGGAAGAGTGGCAGGGCAACGATAAAGTTCCTCACCAGGATGTATGTGGGGAAGTTAAGCTGATTATGCATTTTTCCTGATTTTATCAGTTGCATTATATATAGTAAGATCAATGACGAGATTCCAGCTTTCCTCCTTCATGGCTTTGAAACCCTATTAAACTGGTAGGAGATTCCGTGATCATGCCCTTAAGATACAATGGACGGGAGGTTTTCATAATTGCTCACAGGGGTGGCGGAGGTCTTTTTCCAGAGAACACACTAGCAGCTTTCATCGGAGTGCAGGAAATCGGGGTTGATGCAGTTGAATGTGATGTGCAGCTGACTAGGGATGGGAAACTGGCAGTTATTCACGATGCTGACCTGAAAAGGCTGGCCGGCATAGACGTTCAGGTCAGGGAAATGGATAGCAGGGAAATCAAGAGAATGAAGCTGAAAAATGGGGAAAAGATACTTTTACTTGAGGATCTACTTGGCAAGATTTCCATACCAATCGTCATTGAACTGAAATCTGCGGATACCATTTCTTCACTCTTTGGCATACTTGAGAAAAACCCGGAATTGCTCAGAAAATGCATATTCATATCCTTCTTCCATGAAGCACTGTATGCTCTGAAACAAAGATTTCCTGAAGCTTCCTGTGGAGCATTGCTAGCAGGTTTTCCCATGGACCCTGTATCAATGGTGAAACAGTGTGGCTGTGACACTATTGCACTGAATTACGAAGGGCTGACAAAGGATTACGTTGACAAATGCCACCAGGGGGGTATAAGGGTAAGCGTCTGGGCACCTAGCGACAGTGATGGGATAAGATCATCGCTCAACGCAGGCGTCGATGCAATAGCTTCTGATCGCCCGGACCTGGTGATTGAGATGGTAAAAAGCAGATAACAGTATATAAGATTAGAATCGTTTGTTTTTCCACACTATGAATATGATAAGAGTTTGATCAACGCCGCCGCCTGACCATATAAACGCCAACACCTGCCACTAGAGCAGCAGCTGTTATTCCTCCCGCGATATAATATCCCGTATAATTTGGTCCGGCTACAGCTGCTTTACTACCCAGTGATACGTCCGTTGAGACTAGTGCATACGATTCATTTTCCCAGAAATTCGCGTTATGCGTGCTCACATTTTCCTTTAACACGAGCCCTGAATAACTGTCGAAAGAACTTGTGCCATTGACATAAACCATATATCCTCTAATGCTGTTTATAGCATTGTACTGAATCTCATCAGCAGAATAATTTCCCAGTTTGGTTGACATCACTATTCCAGTGGAAACTGAAAATTGCCTATCTATGGTTCTGTTTATCCATGGCGGGATGTCTCCAGAATTGAAATATGAGAGAGCAGTGGCGTTGACCCCGGGAAAGATAGAAGATATATTTGTATGCCATTTAATAGTCCTATTTTCGAGCCCCGGTATATGCATCGTGACATAGTAAGTACCTGCAGACAGGTTAACATCAGATATAGAGAAATTAAAACTCGCTTGATTCCCGTCATACAAACCCGTATAGTTAGCGAATGATCCGTTAAAAAGCCACAAAGTGTCAGTGGAGACCTCAAATGGTGAAGAATTGGCAAGAGGAGTCGCAATTGATTTTGAATTTGTGAATGTAAAGGAGAAAATACCAGCAAGAATTACTATAGTTATTGCAACAAGAGAGCTAACCTTCATTTCCCTCTCATGTTTATTATTTTATTTTTATATAAATTTTATCGAAGTGACCAATGGAATGCTTGATACATATCTCTGGCTTAGAAAGCAATTCCAGTACAGATGAACTCAGAACATTTAGAAGAGTCAAAAGTCAACGGTCGAGTGAGAATGCAGTACAGCTTTTTCCTTCCTTTATCTTTGTGATGGCCTATTATTATAGTTCGGGAAGTTGAAAATAGCATTGACTCACCCATAACGCGTCGGCCGAAAAGAATGATTATTTTATCAACCATTATTATTCCAAAGATATTCCCCTTCTTATTGATCAAAAAACTTCTCGAGATTTTCAATAATGTAAGAAAAATATATCTGCACTAAATATTACCCCGAAAGTAAAAAGAAGAAGCCGTAATACCATTTTGGAAATCCGGGGAGGTATTTTTTGATAGACGTATTTCTTGAAAATGATAAGAAAAGGTTGAATTACCTGAAGAATTACACTGAGGTTGCCAAGTCCGTAAAGAAGATATGCCTGAGGCATGACCGGAATTCGCGAGTGATACTTTTTGGATCTGTTCTGCGTGGAAACTGGACTGGAAACAGTGACATAGACCTTTTAATTATACTTAAATCGCCTGGTGCGAAGGATAAAATCACAATTGACATCTGGAGAACTGTGGAAGCTCCTGTCGAGATTCATTTCGCCACTGAGGATGAGTTCAAGAATTGGTATTTGAGATTTATCGATGTTTACAGGGAAATTTAGGCACTATCCAAATTGGTGTTTCTGGCTCGTTTCACGGAAGAACAGCATAAACTCTGACTGTAGCATTCACATATTCCCAAATGAATCTGAATTTCAATGACTTCCATTCGAAACAAAATTATTAGCATCAAAATAACCAACCCATCCTTTTGTTTTACCCATTCCTCATTTTGTAAGTTCCTTGTAATCCAAATAATTATTTCATAAAAATAGTCTCAGCCGCGATTTCCCGGGGCATGCAAGTTTGCCGGATTTGCACTAATGAAAACTAACCTAGAATTCAATTGTGTCTATTTTGAATCCAGAAGTGGTATTACCAGCAGTCACTGTTCCACTTAAATAGTTTGCTTCAGAAAGGTGTCAAATTTTTGACATTTCTATACATTACGAAGTTGTCCTGACTCCTCACATGAAACTCAAATGGGTCGGAGAATCCACTTTTCCATAGATTACTGATCACGACCTCGACAGGAAGATCAGTTATTATCAAAATGTCTATGTCACTAGAGAGGATGGAAGTTCCAGCAGGTACGGAGCCAAACAAGTAGAATCTGGCATCTTTGTCCAGTTTCAGCACAGCATCTCGTATTCCTATGAGATTTTCAGAAAGGTGACTGAATATCTGCTTTCTTCTGTTAGCGGCTTCAACAGCTGTTTCCAATTGCTTTTACAACCTCCCTTGCAACCGTTTGAAGCTTGATAATCTCCTCCCTTGAATACTCTCTTGAAAAGTATCTGGATGTGATGTACGCATCCTCTAACAGTGCCAGTTCTAGAATGTATGTGTTTAGCAATTCCCTGGCGGCTACAGAACACTTTTTTTCTGTAACATTCGAAATGATCTCAATTAAGCTTTTTAGGGAATGTGTACGCGGATATTCTACACCGCGAATAAGCAGCCTGCTCTTGAGAAAGAGTTCCAGTGACTGGTGGAAACTGAACGCTGCAATGGTAAAATAACCCTTATCAAACTGATATTCCGCTGAGTCCAGGAATTCTTCAGACCTGGACTTCAGGATCTGGTACTCATCTATGGCGGTCAATTCATACACTCAATTTCTGTGCGTATAATAATTCTGCGTTTGCATTCCTTTTCCCTTGTCGTCGAACCTACATAGAATCTTCAACGATCTTTGACCACATGTGGCCAACAGCTATGTGAACCTCCTGTATTATGGATGTCCTGCTGCTTTTGACAATTAGGGGATACTTGGCTATCCGTATCATTGAACCGCCATCCCGTCCAGTAAGCGCGATTGTAACGCATCCCATGGCATTTGCCTTTTCCAGAGCCAGGTTTACATTCTTTGAGTTTCCGCTGGTCGATATCCCTACCACCACGTCACCCTTGCGGGCAAACGCCTCCACCTGCCTGGAGAAAATACTGTCAAAGCTATAGTCGTTTCCTATGGCAGTAAGGGAGGATGTGTTTGTGTTGAGAGCAATGGCGGGAAGAGGCCTGCGTTCCTTCTCAAAACGCCCTACGAATTCTGCTGCTATATGCTGGGCATCGGCCGCACTCCCACCGTTTCCAAAAATTATCAACTTGCCTCCCTGACTGAAAGCTTTTGAAATGACATTCCCTGTTTCCAGAATTGCAGAAGGATCCAGCGCCTTTCTTGCTTCTGCTCCTGAGTCAATGTAACTTGTAACTTCGTTCAGATTCATTTTATCAGCTAATAAGTGGTGAAGCTGAAATAAATATTTCCATGCGCATTAACTGATATTCATGAAATTAACTCCAGCTTCTATGACGGATATATAAAACATCTGCCTGCACATTCAGAAATTTACGGCACACCACCGTAGCCGAACGGAACAATCAGGTTACAAAGATATCCTCCTGCCCCCTGATCCATTCTACCTCGTCACCCCGCATTATCTCTATCGGAATGTCCAGCCTTTTCTGCAATTTCTCCCTTATCATCGAGGCACTGAACCTGATTCTCATGTCCTCTCCGTGGGGGCAGCATTTGACTGTCGTGATCCATTTGCATGCCGTGCAGTAAACGGCCTCCTCAAATGGGATGATTTCGATGCCCAGGTCGTCAAATGCTTCCAGATTCTTCCACGCTGCGTATGGAGGGTAGTAATCACC
>JAJYZI010000035.1 GCA_021800105.1 Thermoplasmata archaeon | reverse complement strand
CTGATACAATGATACTTGCACTTTCCGCCACTATATCGAACCCGGACGACCTATGCGAATGGCTCGACAGCGGTATCGTGGCATCAAATTTCAGGCCCGTGAAGCTGAAACGAGGCGTTCTTTATGGTAACATGATAATTTTTGAGGATGAGTCTTCAAAGGAATCTGCAGGGGACGTAGTATTTGAAACACTTGCGTCAACCGTGAATGACGGTGGGCAGTGCCTGGTATTTGTCAGCTCAAGAAAAAAGGCCGAGGAGCTTGCATCAAAGATTTCCCTGTTCTTGCAGGACAGGCTGGGCGGACATGGGCCTAGCATGAATCTCGAAGATGATCCTTACGGGGACAAGATAAACAGCTGCCTCGCAGGTAAGGCATGCTTCCATCATGCAGGGCTTTCAAACCCAGTCAGATCAGGAATAGAGTCATTTTTCAAGAATGGCGATATTCTGGTTCTGGTTGCAACCCCTACGCTTGCAGCCGGGGTTAATCTTCCGGCAAGATGCGTTATCGTGCGTGATATCACAAGATACCAGAACGGCAGGAGCGAGTATCTTCCCGCAAGGGAAATATTCCAGATGCTGGGCAGGGCGGGAAGGCCGAAATACGATATCGAGGGCTTTGCATATCTGTATGCCGCTTCAAGCAACTCTTTCCGGAAGGCTATGGACTATTTCACGATGGAAATCGAACCCACAATGTCAGGATCCGGAACACCGGAGCAGATAAGGTTCAACACGCTGGCTCTTGTCGCAATGGGCATGGGCAACTCTGCGGAAGAGATCGGGAATTTTTACAGGAACACGCTCTTTGCATTCCAGAATCCAATATCTAACGCAGAAGGAATGATAAGTGCATCAATAAAGTTCCTTGCTGACAACGACATGATCAGGGAAAGGGGAGGCAGGCTCATAGCCACTGAATTTGGCAAGGCGACAGCTGATCTGTACCTTAACCCGGAGAGTGCCATTATACTGATGGATTACCTGAAGGGCAAGCATTCCGAAGAACTTGCGCTTTTCAACCTGGCAAGATGCCCGGACATGATTCCTGTCAACGCAAACAACGATGACTATGTCATGGCTGAACACTTCCTGGACAAGATCGGCTCAACTACATACGATGATTCAGATTACAGTGCGGCAAAGACAGCAATGCTGCTCAAGGAATGGATTTCCGAAACACCTATGAGGAGCATATGCGAACAGTACAGGGTTGGGCCGGGTGATGTTCAGTCTGTTGCAAACTCAGCGGATTGGCTGTCCTATTCACTTGCAAGGCTTGCAAACAGCTTTAAACCGGAAATCAGGAAGGAGCTTGAGAACCTCAACTTCAGGATAAAGGAGGGCGTGAAGGAGGAGATTATACCGCTCACACTTATGCCTGGTATTGGCAGAGTAAGGGCCAGACGGCTTTACTCTGCGGGCCTCACCAGCCTTGAAGCGATTTCAGCGGCGGATGAGTCTGCAATTTCCAGGATATACGGGTTCTCGACAAAACTCAGCAGGGATGTGATAGCATCAGCAAAATCGATACTGGCAAAGACGAGCCCAAGAAGCACCTGAAAGTGCAGAAAGAGAAGGCTCAGGACATCATACTTGACCTGAAGACCAGGAACTGCATTTCTCGCGACTCTAGGGTCTTTTCGGATGGCGACTATGTTTATATACCTCTTGCAGGTGATTATCAGTTAGCGATTGCAGGAGCGGAAGTCGTAGAAATAGAACCTAGGTTACCGCCGCACCAGTCAATTCCCCAAGCTATCAAGGGCTCATATGACAGAATTGGTGATATAGCAATAATAAAGGTCAAGGACCAGAAGCTGGCTGCAGAGCTGGGCAACGCAATCATCGAGGCCGGGAGCGGCGTCAAATCAGTCTGGATGGATTCCGGCATCCATGGTGAATACAGGACAAGGCAGCTGAAATGGCTTGCTGGGGACAAGAAGACATTAGCCATTCATACTGAAAACCAGACCAGATTTCTTCTGGATATCAGCAAAGTATACTTTTCCCCACGCCTTGCAACTGAAAGGATGAGGCTGGCCAGAAAGGTCCGCGACGGAGAGTACATTATTGACATGTTCGCCGGCATTGGGCCATTCGCAATCATAATAGCTAAGTTGAGGAACGTGGAAATAACATGCATTGATTCAAATCCTGATGCCATAAAGTTCATGGAGGAGAGCATCCGGCTAAACAAACTCAAGGGCCAGATAATGCCTGTGCTGAGTAAAGCTGAGACCATTATGCCAAAACTTCCTAAGGCCGACAGGATAATTATGAACCTGCCACATCAAAGCATGAACTTTATCGATACAGCTAAAGCGACATTGAAGGATGACGGCACCATCCATCTTTACATAATCGGTAGCGTATCTGAAACGGAGGAAAATATGGAAAAGATAAGGAATGCCGGACTCACCGTCATAGACAAGAGAATCGTTCATGGGTATTCTCCTGCCGAGTCACTTGTATCTCTTTCACTACGAAAGACACTCTAAATATGCGTTTGAAATTAGCTTCAAAGAGCATGACCATTTCTGATAAGATCGGCCAGATGGCCTCGGACCTGTATGAAAAGGTCCTGATCGAAGACATAAGGAAACTGCCTATACCGAGGCATCTTGGGATAATTACGGACGGCAACAGGAGATATGCGTCAGAAAAGGGCATTCCGCTTAATGACGGTCATGTGAAAGGCAAGGACAAGCTGGAGGAGGTGCTCCAGTGGTGCATGGACATCGGAATAAAAGTCGTCACAGTATACGGATTCTCCACAGAGAACTGGAAGCGCAGCAAAGAAGAGGTTGATTTTCTGTTCCGGCTAATTGACCGATCCCTGCAGGAACTCATGAAAGACGAGCGTGTAAAGAAGAACGGCATAAAAGTCCGGGTTATAGGGCAGAAGAAGCAACTCCCGGATTATCTCAAGAAGACAATCAGAAACGCCGAGAAATTGACTTCAAAGTATGAAAACTTCAGGCTTAACCTTGCCATCGGCTACGGTGGCAGGGAGGAGATTCTTGACGGCATCAAGCGGATTGCGGGCGACGTCCTTGCGAAGAAGATAAAGATAAGCGATATCAACGAGACCATATTCAGGAACTATCTTTACGACTCATCCGTACCCGATCCGGATCTTATATTCAGGACAAGCGGCGAAGAACGTGTCTCAAACTTCCTCCTCTGGCAGTCTGCATACTCTGAGCTCTATTTCACCGATGTTTACTGGCCTGACCTGAAGCACATAGACTTCCTGAGGGCAATCAGGAATTTCCAGCTAAGGAACAGGAGGTATGGAGAATAATTGCTTATTGCTCTTGATGACACAGACGGAAACGATGGGGGCTGCACCACTCATCTAATGCTACACATCCTCTCTGATCTCGGCCTGGACGTGAAAGGTTATCCGAGACTTGTTCGCCTGAACCCAAACATACCGTTCAAGACCCGGGGAAACGCAGCCCTTTGCGTGGAGGTTGGGATATCCCGGGGAGCAAAAACAAAAATTGGAGAATATGGTGGAAAGCCAATCTTCTCGTCAAACATTGTTGATGATATTTCAGATTATGACCACATCGCCGATGCGGCGTGGAAAATAGTGCTCCTTGAGGCAAACCTGAAGGATGAAAAGACAAATCCGGGCATGATCATTGCGAGGGAGAGGCCCGACACTTCCTATTACTTCCATACAGTGAGATCGGTTGTTCTCATTGACGACGCCCTACGAAACATCAGAGACATGGGCATGGTTTACAGGTCTGCAAAGAATGGGAGAGGTCTGATTGGCGCACTTGCTGCATTAAGCTGGCCTGCTGGAAAGAGTACTTACGAGATGATACTTTACAGTTTTCCCCACCCCAAGCATCTAGCAAAGAAGTTACAGAAGAAGATTGCAAACCTTGCGAACACCTTTCACGGTACTTTCAACAATTATGACGATGAAAACAGGCATGCTGCAATTTTCCCTTCTCCAAGAACTCCGGTTCTGTGCGGCGTTCGAACGACCGATCCCGTTGGAATCCTGGACTTCCCCACACAGGTTGCATCAGGCTTTCCCGTCAGGTTTACAGGATATCTGCTTTACCAGACGAACCAGGCAACTGATGACCATTATCAGGAATCATTTGAAAGTTTTGAGGATCTTTCCTCATATGCTTTCAATGCAATCGTAACATCCCTTCCAGAGGTGATCAAGGGGGGACACTGGTTCTTATCGTTCTTTTACAAGGGAAAAGAATACAAGGCAGCCATTTTCGAACCCTCCAAAAGCATGAGGCTCATAGTGAAGGATATTCAGGTTGGCGACTATGTTAAACTGTTTGGATCCTTCATTGAGGGTAAAATAAACATAGAGAAGGTAAGTATAATTGAGAGATCAAGGGTATTCATAAGATCCAACCCCACCTGTCCGGAATGCGGCTCAAGGATGCAGAATGCCGGCAGAAACAGCTTCAGGTGCTCTGCCTGCCCATATCATTCAATGTTACCTGCCTACACTGAGATAAAGAGATCACTTGGGAGAAACATATACGAGGCACCAGTTGCTGGCAGAAGACATCTTGTTGCATCCATGCGGGAGGAACCGTAAGCCACATGATATGCATAACCGGACCTCCTAAATCAGGAAAGACAACAATATGCGCCGAGCTTAATCGCATCGGGATTGAATGCATCTCAGCAGACAGCCTTGCCGATTCGCTGGGTTGTCTTGAGAACGGTACGGTGGACATCGACTGCCTGAACGACAAGATGCGTTTATTTCCACGTGTAATCGAAAGCCATTACAGTCATCTTCTGAAATGTGATTATGTGATAATATTAAAGAATGATTCGAGCACTCTTGAAGAGAGGATGATACTTGCAGGATACAGCAGAGAAAAGATAGCGGAAAACATTGAAGCTTCGGAAATAGAAATTTTCCAATCCGAAGCTCTTGACAGCCTTCCGGCAGGCCGCATTGCGACTTGTGACCTGAGTGGAAAGAACATATCCGAATGCGTTTCGGCAGTCATGAATAAAATTATAGAAGGAGAGACTTTAACTGTAAAGGGATAAATTGGCACTGGATTCTAAGAGGGAGGCTTCAGACAAATACGTTGAAATGGTCGCAAGACCTTTTTCCAGTCTCAATCCTAATTTTCTCTCAGCGCTATCAGTAGTGTTTGCAGCAGCATTTGCAGCAGCTTACCTTATTTCCGGGTACGTGTTATATCTAGCACCTGTCTTCGTAATGATCTCTGCATTCTTCGACGCAATAGACGGAAAGGTCGCAAGGATGAGAAACCTGGCTTCAAAACGAGGAGACCTGGTGGATCATTTTCTAGACAGGGTCTCTGATATTCTCCTCTCAGCAGGAATTGGTTTCAGTGCCTTTTCACATCCGGCTTATGCTTTTCTTGGACTGGAGGGTATCCTTTTGACTAGCTATATGGGCACCCAGAGCCAGGCTCTAGGAATAGGCCGGGATTATTCCGGGATCGTAGGAAGGGCAGACAGGCTCCTTCTGATATTCATATTTTCAATTCTACAGATAGTGATACCTTTTTCCTATACCCTTTATGGTGTTCTGATAACGCCATCAACAGTGATCCTGCTATGGTTCTTCATAGCAGGTAACTTCAATGCTGCACAGAGGTTCATAAGAGCCTACAGGAAACTTTAGAGATTGAATAGGACTGCCACGGGAGTAATATTATTCGAACCATATAAGCAGCCGAGAAGTAGGCTCAGGAAACGACTGCATGCTCCCACATACTCTTCCTGGCGAAGGTCAAGTAAAGCGCTATAGAAAGCACAAGCATTGCAGCAGAAGCGATAAAAACTATATGCACCGAATGGACGAAGTCTGTAAGGCTTCCAGTCAGAAGCCCTGACGATGTCCCCGCAAATATTGAATCGAGAGAGTTCCGCGGGATCGAGCCGCTCATGAGTATAAAAGCAATTCCTATGCTCATAGTATTTCCAACGTTTACAAGCGTTGTGCTTATACCAGAAGCTAGCCCTCTTCTTTCCGGCGGAGCAGCTGACATTATTGATGCCCTGTTTGGTGAAGCAAATATGCCCATCCCAGCTCCAATGAGCGCAAGTGGGATAATGAGGCTATAAAAACTCAAAACTCCGCTTATATTTGTCAGTATCAGGAAACCTATCGTGGTTAATGAAAGCCCAGCAATGACAAACAGCCTCTTTCCATATCGGTCTGATAAAGTTCCACTTATTGGCCCCATTATTGAAAGAGCGACAGAAAGCGGGACAAGGAATATGCCTGCCTGGAGCGGAGTGAAATGCATTATCGGGCCCTGCAGGTAGAAAACCATGACGAGGGTGAAAGATCCCCGGGATAATGCATTGAGGAAGATTGTCTCATTCCCGACTGAGAAGATCCTGTTCCTGAAAAGGGAGAGATCGAACATCGGATCTGTTGCTCTCCTTTCCTCAAAAAAGAAGAGAATGAAGAACAGCGCAGATAGGCCAATCAGCTCAAAAGTAAGGAGAAGGGATATACCTACAATGGCGTATAAAGTGAGTGCAAGGAGAGCAGTAACTAAGGCACCGGCAAACGTTAAGTTTCCAGAAATATCGAGTTTCTTTCTGGTATGCGGAGGTGAGCTAATCTCCTTAAGGCGGAAGTGGGCCCAAAGCGTGGCAAACGTACCTATTGGCAGGTTAACCCAGAAGATTGAAGACCACCCTACAAGGCTTGTCAATACCCCGCCGAGTATTAGGCCAAGAACTGATCCGACTACGATAGATACCTGGTTAATTCCCAACGCACTTCCTCTCTCCTGCGGAGGGAACGCATCAGTGACTATCGCGGCGCTGTTGGAGAACAGGAATCCTGCCCCGATTGCCTGAATGAGCCGGAAACCTATCAGCTCCGCCCCGGTCTGTGAAATACTGCATAGACCGGATCCGATAGTAAAGATGGCAAAACCCATCTTATAGAGCCTTACCCGGCCGAAAATATCTGAAAGTCTTCCAAAATTGACAAGGACAGAAGCAACTATCAACTGATAACCTAAAAGTACCCACAAAACGTCAAGTGCATTCATTCCCTGCAGGCTGCGTGCTATCGTTGGGAGTGCAATCAGAACAATGTTTGTGTCAAGCGAGGACATTAGAATCCCGATTGTTGTGTTGCTCAGCGCAACCCACTTGTACTGCAATTATCGCACCCCTGTCAAACTGGAGCACATTCTTCATCTCTTACCGAATGCACAGCAGTTGAATTCTGCAAATCTATGAAATCCGATATTTCATGTTGCTATAATATGCTATACCTGCTATCCTTGGGATTTTATATGTACTTCCTCCGAATATTGTTATGATTATCATGGCAGAGAGGGAAGAAAACAATGCATACGTGATTCGGATGAGGAGGCACTTTCATGAAAATCCTGAACTAAGCTTCGAGGAAGTCCAGACCTCCAGAAAGATCAAGGAAGAGCTCGAGGCACTTGGACTGGAAGTAAAATCAGTAGGTAAGACCGGCCTTGTAGCCGATATCAAGGGTTCACCGGGAAAGACAGTAGCACTGCGGGCTGACATCGACGCCCTTCCTGTGACTGAAGAGAATACGGAAAGTTTCGTCTCGAAAAATAGGGGAGTCATGCATGCATGCGGTCATGATGCACATATTGCTATGCTGCTAGGTGTAGCCAGGAAACTAGTCATGGAGAGGGAAAAACTGCACGGTACGGTGAGGCTGATATTCCAGGCAGCAGAGGAAAAGCCACCGGGCGGTGCCGTTGATTTTATCCATGCAGGTTATCTGCGCAACGTTGATGCAATCGTCGGGCAGCATGTTATATCAACGATTCCTTCAGGCTATGTTGCCACGTATCCTACAGTCGCAATGGCCAATGCAGATGAATTCAGGGTCCATATACATGGAAAGGGTGGTCATGGGTCTGAACCAGACAAGGCGATAGATGCACTCTTGATCGCAAGTTATTTCGTAAACATACTGCAAAGCATTGTTTCCAGGATGACACCAGCTTTCAAGCCTGCTGTGGTGACGGTGGGAACGCTGAATTCCGGCTACAGATATAATATAATTGCGGCCCATGCGGAGCTGACTGGGACTGTCAGGACATTTGACGCAGGGATCAGGACAAAAGTGAGAAAAGAGATAGAGAAACTGCTTGGCGGACTCTGCAAAGCTTACGGTGCCACTTACGAGTACGAGTATATTGAAGGTTATCCGGCTCTTGTCAACAATCCATCTATTACCGCTGTCGTAGACGAGGTTGCTACAGAAGTTGTTGGAAAAGATCACGTTCTTCATCCAGATCCTGCGATGGGCGGAGAAGATTTCTCATACTTCACCAAGGAAATACCGGGATCTTTCTATTTTCTAGGCACCGGCAACGAGGCAAAAAAGATAACGAGCCCTAATCACTCGCCTACCTTTTCGGTGGACGAGGATGCGCTGAAATACGGGACAGAAATAATGTATAGGAGCTCACTGAAGCTTTTGGGATAAGG
Organism: Thermoplasmata archaeon; assembly: GCA_021800105.1. Lineage (GTDB taxonomy): Archaea > Thermoplasmatota > Thermoplasmata > Thermoplasmatales > Thermoplasmataceae > UBA582. The sequence goes on along the minus strand of JAJYZI010000035.1, from coordinate 5,429 downwards.
GATCTTCAGTTCAGAGAATTATTCTCGTTGTTATAGAGAACAACAGCTATCGCTGCAAGGTCTCCCCCATTCTTGAGACCCTGTACTATCTTAAGGGGCCTGGCCATGGACTTGAACTCTTCCCTCACGGCATCCCTCAATGGTTTGAAAAGGTCATTACCTGCCAGGCTTACGCCCCCTCCTATGATCATTATCTCTGGGTCGAACGCACATGCAAGGTTCACCACGCCGATCGACAGGTAATACACCGTCTCTTCGACGATTAACCTGGATAGCATATCGCCATTCCTCATTGCGTCAAAAATTTTCTCAGCGCTAAGGTCCCTCGGCTCAATCTTGGATAAAATCTCGGAATCACGAACGGCAGTAATGCTCTCTGAAACTCTCCTGCTTATGCTCTTTCCGCTGGCAATTGCCTCGAGGCACCCTTTTCTTCCGCAACCGCAGGTTGGCCCGTTGGACATAATGACCATGTGTCCAAACTCTCCAGCAAGGCCATGCTGTCCGCGCATCAGCTTGCCGTTCACGAACGCACCACCTCCTATGCCGGTGCTCAGCGTAAGATAGAGGAAATTATCTGAGTTCCTTCCTGATCCGAAGAGTTTCTCGGCTATAGTTGCCCCTGTGGCGTCATTTTCCAGGACTACATTTGTCCTGAAGTGGTCCTTCAATGCGCCAACTATCATAAAGTTGTCAAGGCCAAGTATATTCGGGGATGTTATTATCATCCCCTTTGTCCGATCCACAAGACCAGCGAAGATAATGCCGACGCCATCCAGTTTCTTGATATTATTTTCCTTGAGGAGCTGATCACCAATCTCAAAAAGCTGATCTCTCAGCCTGTTCTTGCCAAGGTGCTTTATCGTGGGCTTCCGGATAGTCGCCTTAATCTTGCCTTTCTCGTCACCAAGAACTGCTGAGATCTTTGTGCCTCCAACATCAAATCCAAGAATGTTCATGAAGGTTTGCATGATATTAAACAAGAATAAAAAATTCTTGCAACCTCATTTTTTTTCGACGAGAAGAGTCAATCCTTCGTTTGATCGCACAATTACCTTTTCACCCACGATTGCCTTGTCACCCGATATCAGCCTAGCTTTCCAGCGCTGTCCCTCAAACGAGACCCACCCTTCTGGAATGAGCTCCTCCTTGACCTCAACCTGCTGTCCTATCATACCCTCCAGACCTGTGTATTTCTTCTTTCCGAGCGATCTTATAATATACTGTAGGTAGTAGGCAACCATGAAGGCTACAATTATTATGCCGGCTGCAACAAAAAGGTTACCTTCACTGAATGGAGACGAGGAACTTGCGCTCGGTGAGTATGTTATATAGCTTGGGGTAAGGAGGAAAGCACCAATCACGCTTACAACAATGCCGCTGATCATCATAAAACCATGCCCTGTCTTGAACTCAAACAGTATGAGAGCAGCGCCAACTATCAGAAAAATCAGCCCAATGAATGGTGCTCCGATGATCTCCGCTCCTATCAGACCTAGTCCGATCATTATAAGACCGACAATGCTCAGTATAATGCTGCCATGGTAGATATCAAGCAGTATCGCAAGCACTCCTATCGTTATTAGTATGCCGTCAACAAAAGAGTTGCTCAGGAATGTCAGGAAATTATCATACGTATTGGGGTTCAATAGAACAACATTCGGTGCGTTCTGTGAAGAAGCCAGCCCTTCTATTTGGAGGAACGATGATAGGTTGTTCGCCTGCCCATCAATAAGGTTCAGGCCAAGAGCCTGGGTGGAACTGTAAGTTGCCTCAGAAACTATCATTGAAAGCGCTGCGGACACATTCTTTCCATGAGCTGAAGCCAGGCTGGTCATAAGTTGAATCATTGCGGTTGTTTCGCTGCTGGAACCTCCAAGGACAACAGGTGATGATGGCCCGATTGAGGATCCCGGTCCCATGAATACATAATCGGATGCCATTGCTATATAGGAACCTGCGGAAGATGCGAGACCGGAAGGATCCACGTAGGTGTATACTGGAATTCCCTTTAATTCTGTCTGATTGATGTAAGATATCATCTGCAGCATCTCAGATATATAGCCGCCAGGGGTATTCATGTTTATGACAACAGCACCAACGGTTGAAGGGGTCAATCCAATCAGGCTGGATTTAAAGAATGCAGCACTCCCTGGATCCACTGCCTCCTGAAAATTAAGCACCACTACCTGCTTCTGCGTACTTGAGGCGTGTGCTGTCCCGGCAAGGCCAGTTGCCAGGAGCAAAGTAATGATGCCGAGAATGAGCAATATCCTGGGAGCCATTAATCGCATTACTCTTAAATTGTTAACACTTGAATTAACCTTTCGCGCCTTATGAGGCGGTATTCGCCGTAGCTAAGTATCTTAGGGTGGGCATGCCCGAATAGCGATAAGATTTAGCATATCAATGCAATCCCAAATTGTGGCTGTAACAGTATCAGACCTCAGGAACATCAAAGAGGGAGATGAAGTAGTGCTTAACGGATGGCTGCAGGAAATCCGGCTCCTCAAGAATATCTCATTTCTTGTGCTGAGGGATCATACCGGTACTATACAGATAACTTCGAAGCCGGATACCACCTCCGGCTATGACAAGCTTGCGCAGATGACGCGCGAGACGGTCATATCTGTAACCGGAACGCTTACTAGAAAGACACAGAGTAAATCTGGAATTGAGGTGCTTTGCAAGAGCATAAAGGTACTTAATGCATCAAAATCACCTCTCCCCCTAGGCATAATAGACCCGGTCAGTGCAGATATTGAGACGAGGCTGACAAACAGGTTCCTTGACCTGAGGAAACCGGAAGTGGCCCTGATATTCAGGACAGAAAGCGAACTTCTCTGGGGGATGCGGGAGTTCTTTCACGATTCAGGGTTTGTTGAAGTCCATACGCCTAAGATAGTGGCAGCGGCAACCGAGGGAGGAGCTGATCTCTTCCCTGTGCAGTATTTTGAGAAGCAGGCATACCTGAACCAGTCGCCACAGCTTTACAAGGAGATACTCATCTCGGCCGGGATGAACAGGGTGTTTGAGGTTGGCCCTGCCTTCAGGGCGGAGAAGCATAATACTCCCAGACACTTGAACGAATTCACGTCGATAGATATAGAGATGGGCTTCGCGGATCATCACGATGCAATGCATATGCTTCAGGAAGGCATAAAATCCGGGCTCAAGCACCTTGTTTCGCACAGGCCGGATATTGTTGCATCGCTCAGCCAGCAGGTAGAGGTACCGGTGGGAGATTTCCCGAAGATCACTTACAGGGAGTGCATCAGGAAGCTTGATTCCCATGGCGAGGCAGTAAAATTCGGCGATGACTTCACTCCAGAGCAGCTTAAACTGATTGGGGCTGAATTCACCGGTTTCTATTTCATCACAGAATGGCCTTCCTCGCTTAGGGCATTCTATACGCACCCAAAACCAGGCGACGAGACCGTCAGCAATTCCTTCGACCTCCAATACAGGGAATTCGAGATTACTTCAGGAGCCCAGAGGGTGCATGATCCAGCAATGCTCGAGGAAAGGTTGAGGTCAAAGAACCTTAATCCTGATGATTTCTCCTTCTACTTAAATGCATTCAGGTACGGAATGCCTCCCCATGCAGGTTGGGGCCTAGGTCTAGAAAGACTCTCCCTTATTATACTGAACCTTCAGAACATAAGAGAAGCGATCCTATTTCCTAGGGACAGGACGAGAATTACTCCCTGATTTTTTCTTGTCTGTTTCCTCACCAAAAACTGTTTTGTCAAGTTCGTCGTAGCTAGCAACTTCGTCGAGGTCTTCCCTTTTGTTCAGCTTGACCTTTGACATAGATCAACCTATAAAATTAATAGATGTTTATTAATTTTACGGTCTTTTTGAGGGATGATTAAATCTAAAAATCTTTAAACCTCAATCTGCAACATCCTCCAGATTCAGTGAGATCTCCAATGTGACTGGTTTCGACAAACCCATGAGGGAGACACGTAGGTGAATGGTGACCGGTTCACCACTTGATAAGTATGTGTTTGGCATTACTTCCGGTTCAATAAAATAAAGATCAAAAGCTACAAATGAAAAGCGGTAGCTTGCATTTGCCTTGATGCCGGTCTGGTTAGTCAGTGTATAAGTGCATGTGTGGTTCACCTGGAGTGGATTCACCCATTGCAACTGGCACTTCACATTCTGGCTGACGTTTCCTGCCGTGTCATTTTTAATGTATTGGTAGGGAAATGAACCGTAACTTTTCCATTGGGACAGGAAAACAGGACCATATGCGACTCTAAATGCAGGGGAAGGACCGCCAACGAGCAAAGAAAGATTTCGCAGATTCTGCAATATGCTATAATTCCCTATGACCTGGACTGATGACGGATCCAGGTTTGGTGCCAGTGAACCTTGGATGTACAAGTAATTGTTTACTTGAGTATTCCTACCACTAGCAATCCACTGGGAAGCAGTCAGCAGGACGAAAGAAAATGTTGAATTCGGATAACCCTTCTCGGAGATTGTGGCAGAGGCCTTCATGCACTGCTGATCCCAGCTGCCGAATTGATTTGTGAAGTTCGTCCTGTATGTGTAGGATGCATTTGCCATTTCAGAGTTGACAGTAATTGGAGGGAGCCTGGAAGTGTTAAGTTCAACGAAGGTTATCGGAACAGCAACTATGATCACAGCTATGACGGCGAATATGATCAGCTTATTGCTTCGATGAATCATCTATGAAATCATACTACATGGAGGTATATAATACTAAAGCGTCCCCTAAAAGATTAAACGTAACAATTTTACATGAACTCATAAACATTGCACATGAATCTGTTGCATCCCAGTCTCCATGATTTGTACAAAGAGATCAAGAAGACCGGTGATCCCCTGAGCCATATCCAGCAGGATCGGATCTGTCCTGCAAGATCTCAATGACAACCTTTCTGATAGCGTGGAAGGTAAAATTGCATCACGATTGTGTTCTGATGATTAGGCACTCTTGATGAAGCAATTATGCAGATAATCTGGTTAACCGATGATTTGTGTATCCGTGGTCTAGAAGCCTCCATGGAACACCTTGGACATTCTGGTGGTGGTTCTTATCCTCAAATGCATTCGAAACACAAACAGAGATGTCACTAAACAGTATCTAAGAAATGCATACAATACGGAAGAGATTACGGGTTTGCATGGTACTGCCATAGCTTAGTTGATTCGTAAGTAGCGAGAAAGTGGTAGAAAACATATTCAATGAATCTGGTTATAAAAACGGCAGCAGCGATTAGAACACTTTTCCACGATCATGACAATTATAAAAAAAAAGAAAAGTTCAATAGTGCTAAGCTAACCGTCAGGATATGCGATGTATAAGGCTAGATCTGTGGCTGGACAGCGCTCATTAGAAAAATAATTAGGGAATGAATCAGATCTAAATTGTAAAATAACCGCTTAGTTATCTC
>JAJYZI010000003.1 GCA_021800105.1 Thermoplasmata archaeon | reverse complement strand
CTGGATCGTGCTGTTTGTTGCCTTCGGCCCATTTATGCTTTTGATTCACAGCAACCAGTATGCTGGATCGATCATCTTTGCAGATAACCCTTTTGCCTATTTCATGATAAATGGTCTGGTAGTCGCCACGCTGGCTGTGGGTTTTATGTTTATGGTTGATTCTTTTATAAAGAGAAGAAATACGGAAAAGTCGATCTGAACATATTTCGATATCTTGAATTGCACTGTGCATTGAATCAGATATATGGTATATAGTGTTAACCCAGTACAAAAATAAAATATCCCGCCCTATTATAAGTCAGGGTTGAAGGGATCGCTGTATCGTAAGAGATATGTGCTCATAAAGGCGGATAGCAGTGGAAACCTTGAGATGGCACTGGATAAGATCAGGACAAAGTTCGGATCGAAGATGAAATTCAGGGAAGATCCCTATGCAATTGTTCTGACCGACCAGTTCCAGAAAGACAGTCTCTGTCTCTACATAGAGAAGGATCTCAAAGGTATAGTTGTGGTTACTGTAAGCGGTACGATCAAGAAGTGCAAAGAGAAAATCGGAGCCTAGACATTACTTGCCGCCAATTATCCTGGCTTCTGCCTCTGACAGCAGCAACCTGGTTGCTAGAGATGAAAATTCCTGCCCGGAATATTGTGCAAGAAGCCGGAAAAACCATTCGTACGACGAGATTGTTCCAGTTGATGAATGGTTGAATCTGGCGAGTTTCAGCTGAATCGATTTTCTGGCTTCCCTTGAATCCCTGACAGCCGACATCCTGCTTAGGTAAACAGGAAACTGGAACTTCAGGAAATGCTTGGGAGAATTTTCTAATACTGATCCAGTGAGAGCAGCTATTTCCTGTGCATAGCCCTGGAAGGCAAAATGCTGTTTCTTTATCACATAGCCATTGTAAAGATCTGCGATTGCCAGGTTCTCGTAAGATGATGCAAGATCCGCGGGGTTGTCTGCTACATCGACAAGATTCTCGTCAATCCAGAGCAGGAGTTGATCGACCGTATAGTCCTTATCTGCAATTGAAGCTAGGCTCTTTACCGGATCCCTGTCTATCAGAATGCTCTCAAGCGACCTGAAAATGTTGCTTGGCTCATCCCTGTCCCCAGATATGATTGCAGAAACGGTTGATGCAGCGGCCTCTACGTCGTTCAGTATTGCACGGATATCAGTTCCGTTTCGCTCAAATATCTCATTGAGGATTTCCGGTCCCAGAGATTTTCCTTCCTTTACAAGGATTTCCCTTACACGCTTCAATAGCTTGAGCCTGAAATTCTTGGAATTGTTGTCGTTTCTCCTTGCATACTGCTTGAACTCTATTGCATCTGAACCGGATATTACGGTGTCTGCGCCATTCTTTCTCCTGAACTCGTAGAAGTCGTTCATTGTCAGGATTATGGGACATGCGGTGTTCCTGATTATGGAGCCAAGTTCACGAATCCCTCCTGAGTCGGTGCCGCTTCTACCAGCATCTATGTTATCGGCCTCGTCTATCAGTATGATCTTATCTGGCTTCTTATCAGGATCGGAATAGTTGGAGAAAATGTCTCTCGTCATAGCAGCATTGCCAGCGATCTCCTTCATCTTATCGCTGTTTCTCTGGGATGACCCATTCATTTCTATAACAGGTATACCAAAACTGCTCGCAATGCAGTAAGCAGTGCTGCTTTTGCCTGTTCCTGGCGGCCCATAGAGGATGAGCCCTTTCTTCTGGGGCCTTCCGGAAATCCATTTCTCCACCCAGGAATATATCTTGGTGTACAGGTCATCTGTTATGACGATATCCTGCAGATTCTGCGGTCTGTATTTTTCACTCCATGGCATCCTGTCTTCTTCCCGGGGAAGGAATTTCCCTCTCTGAATTCTGCTATGACAGCATGGATAATATTTATTCTCTTTTTTAGATACCGGCGTGTTGTTTACATCCAAGACGCCTGTTCTTGTTGTTCAGAATTTTCTGAATAGTGTATTCGGACTTGTTGGCGTTTACTTCATCACAAGGTACTATCCAGTTGCCTGGGGTATACTTTCCTTCGGCATCGGATTTGTTGGTGTTATTTCATTTCTTACTGACATGGGATATTCTACAGCATATGTCAGATACCTGTCATCGGGTGAGGATGAGGGAACTGCTAATTCCAATTACCTTCTGATTAAGCTTGTACTTGGATTCATCTTTGCGATAGTAACTTACGGCGCCCTTCTGGTCTGGACGGTTCTCCTGCACAAGGGGTTCGAGTACCCGGTGGAGTACTGGGTTGTCCTCGGTCTCATACCGTACTATTTCTTCGTAAGCATGGGTTCTTTTCCGCAGTCATACCACAGATCGCATATGCGGGCAGCCAAATACGCCATTCCTCTTATCGCTGATGCAATCATCAGAAATTCACTTTTCATAATGATAGGCGTAATTGCAGTCCTGAGACCAGGATTTCTTTCTGAGACGACTGCCGCTATTTTTGTTTCACTCGCATATGATTTCTCCTACTTTGCATATTTTGCCATATCCTATTACCTGGGCAGACCCTGGAAATTCTCTAAAATTAGCATGTCTGTTATAAAGAAGTATACCAAGATTGCTGTTCCCCTTTCACTTGCGGCAATAATAGGCACTGTGAATGGGAATCTTGACAAGGTTATTGTCCAGTTCTTCTGGGGAGATTTTGCCACGGGTGGCTTTTACCTTGCACAAAAAATTGCATTGATACTTAGCAGCCTGGGCACAGCAATCACTGCATTCTTTTTGCCTGTGCTTTCAAGGATGCATTCTGAGCAGGATATGAAGAATCTTAACTCTCAGACGAACGAGTTCGAACGCCTTGTTGTTATTTTTATTCTTCCATTTGTAGTTGTAAGTTTGTTCCTGAGCTATAATATAATGAGGATATTCAGCGCTATATATACGCCATACTCCAATATTCTTGCAGTTCTTTCTATAAACGCGCTATTTGTAGTGCTGATGGTTCCTTCAAGCTCTGCCCTCATAGCGAAGGGAAAAGCAAGATCAGTTGGCCTCCTTACAGTCATCACGCTTATCATGAATATCGCACTTAACCTGATACTTATACCAAGAAGTCTTTTTGGAATAACGTTCCTGTCTCTCGGCCCTCTTGGGGGAGGAGTCAGCTCGCTCATTGCCAGTGTCTTCCTGTACCTGTCCCTCAGGCTTTCTCTATACAGGACTTCCGGGATTTCTTTCAGTGCTAAGACGTTCTACCCTGCGGTACCAGCGGCTGTTGAGGCTTTGTTCATATTTGTCTTTACTATGTACATCAATCCGCAGAGGATATTCATCCTTCTTCCGCTGGTCGTTGGTTCTGTGCTTCTCTTCATAGGTGTGCTTCTCCTGACAAGACAGATGCAGTGGAAGGATTTCTCTGTATTTGTGACAAACCTGTTGAACCCGTTTCACCTGACCAATACACTGAAGAGCGAAAGAAAGGAGTAAGTTTACATATTTTCCTTGCCGACGGTCTCCCTGGCTATGATGACCTTCATTATTTCCCTAGAGCCCTCAGCCAGCTGGAATGATCTTATTCCCCTGAGAGCCCACTCTTCTGGGCACTCCTTGGAATATCCGAAGGCTCCCTGCCACTGAAGTGCATCGTTTATTGCGTCAAATGCCCATGTGGTTGTGAGGAGCTTTGCAACAGCAATTTCCTTGCTCACCTGGAACCTCGTGAAGCGTCCCGTTTTTTGCTCTTCGGAATACATCCAGAGGGCCTTGTAGGCGATGGTTCTGGCCGCTTCCATCCTGGCTACATGATCAGCCAGCTGGAACTGCAGACCCTGGAACTTGACAATAGGCTTTCCGAAGGCATCCCGTTGTTTCATGTATTCGACGCCGTTCTCAAGCGATTTAATTGCGGCACCGGCAGATATAACGGATATTAGACCGCGGGCAAATTCGAAGCCTTCGTGTATTATCTTGAAACCGCCATTCAGGTTGCCAAGCATGTATTCCTTTGGTATGCTAACATCCTTGAAGCTGAATGCCGCCCAGGACGAACCTTCCCTCCCCATCTCCTCCAGGTAAGTAACATCAAATGATTTGTCATACGGCATATAGAAGAGAGAGACTCCGTCTGTCTTCTTTGTCTGATCTGTCTTAAGAACGGTGACAAAACCGCCACCAATCTCGGCTATGTCCCTGACAAGGCTGATATACGCCTTCTCGCCTGTTGCGAGATAGCTGCCTTTCTTCTCTATTGCATATGATTTCATTGACCCGATGTCGGATCCATAATTAGGTTCAGTGGAAGCAATCCCAACTATTCTTTCGCCTTTGACCACTTTTGGCAGCAATTCCTCCTTCAGTGTCTGTGTACCATACTTGGAGACCAGGTAGGACCAAGCGTTGTCCACAAGGAAAAGAACAGGTATAGATGCGGTAGGATCGGCTCTTGATATCTCCTCTGCAACTATTGCGGTAGAGATCGGGTCGGCCCCCATTCCACCATACTCCTCGGGCACGTTCATTCCCAGGAAATTCATTCTTGCCATTGCCTTCCAGATAGACTGCGGCATCCTCCTGTCATGCATCATCTGCTTAATTTTGGGTGAAATTTCGCGTTCACAAAATTCCTTTGCAGTCTGGCGAAGAAGTTCCTGTTCATCACTAAAAGAATAATCCAGCATAGATCATCAGCACATGATGCCTAGATCATATAATATCTAAATGCCATTCATATAGCAGAAAAATCGATCTTTGCCTTTGATGGATCCTTGCATATAAGTGAGACCCTGCTTTCCCTTCTCTCGGCTGTGTATACATAACCAAGATTTGCAGCTAATTTCTTTGAGAAATCTACAATAGAATCATGTGACGGCATATTGTCCTGGCTCAGGTTTGCTATGGATGCACCGACATGGACATACCCCTTTGACTCAATAAAGTCCGGTTCAGCCCGTCTATCCATTGCTGTATATTCCTCAAGGAATGGAAAGTTTATATCCTTCACGAGAGTGTGTCTGATAACTTTCCTTGTATCAAGTGAAGGAAGAAGATCGAGTGTACGGTTGAAATTCTCCCAGGCATTTCCGAGTGCCGGATTCAAGACACTGTTGAATACAGCCTTTGTTGGTCCTGCCACCGTCACATAGAGTTGTGTTGGCAGAGGGTCGAGTTTTTCAAGAACCATTGGAAGGGTTCCGTTTGTAACAAGGAAGGTTGAGATGCCTCTTTTCCTCGCAAGTGCTATGAATTCCCCGAGGCGTGAGTAAAGAGTGGGTTCGCCTGTAAGTGATATTGCAATATGCTTCGGATCCTGGGATTCTTCCCACTTCTCTTTTGACACCATCGGGTTTCCCTTGAATCCTGTGAGTAGTTTCTTGTGGGCCTTTATGCTTTCCTCGAGAATGAATTCAGGATCGTCCTCGTCGGAGATGTGCATTCCGTCAAAGCCCTGGAAACGCCAGCAAAAAGAGCAGTTTTCCGTACATGATGAAACAGCAGGTGTCATCTGAACGCACTGGTGCGACTTAATGCCGTAAAATGTCCCTTTATAACAACCTTCTCCACCTCTGAGCTCGCTCTTGGTCCAGTGGCAGACCTTTACCGCAGAGTGTTTGCCAACGAGGGAATAATGCTGCTTCTTGTAAATCTGCTCGTACTGAGTTTCCACATTTCCGGAATTAAGCTGTTTATTTAAGCTTTGACCATAGATGTATGTTATATCCTCTCTCTTGACAAAGATGATTAGTCTGCTTATCTGGGCTGATGTCTGGAAGCAATCGATTAGCAAATTCTCCCTTCTTTTTCAATAAAAAACCAACCTTCTAGGCTTTAAATATCTGATCCATTTCATTGACTTGAGGAATGATAATTAGTTTAGAAAATTTATTATCCAAACGCTATAAAATAAGTTAAGTCATCTGAAGAAAGAGAAACTGCTTAATTGTTGGATTGGAAAAAATAAGAAAGGGGAGAGTTGTTGTCTCCGACTTTATTATTGTTTTTTAGGCCCAAAGCCTTCGGGAATAACTTTGTTTCCGATTATTCCGCTGAACCATGTAACCAGAACACCGATCCATAGGATAGCCAGTCCAAGTGCCATGATAAGTTGTGATGACTTAGTTATGGCTAATATACCAACCAGGAGACCAACCCCCACCAAGATGAAGCCTATTAAATATATCACGGTGTCTGAGACATCTACTTTACCCTTATGGATGGTATACCCTTCCTCTAATTGTTTTTCTGCCATTATTCAGCACCTCCCGAAACTTCGTTGGATTCGGTTAATTCAGGCGAAGGCTGCCGCGTTGCTGTTGGTAATGGAAGACCAAGCTTCTCCCGCGCCTTATAGTATTCTTCGATTGTTGGCTTCTTCTCATAAAACCAGACAAGGGCAGCAGCAACCAGTGCAAATATAGTCGCTACCAGGAATGCAAGTATCCAGGATAAATCTGTAAATGTCACGGCTCCTGTGTATGTACCAAGCACCGCACCCCATCCATATCCGCTTGCAAAAACAAGCAAGGTTGTTGCGCCTATTCCACCAAATGCGCCTCCAAAGACTTTCAGAGTGTAAGGAACAGACCAGTTGGTCGCAACGTAGTTCTCACCAAAGTAGTCAGAAATGATCAGCCAGTCAAATACAAAGCATGATCCGGAAACAGCACCTGTGAGAACTGCAAGCACCGCCCATATAATTGCCTGATGTGCGAGGCCAGCAGCAAGCACTCCGAGACCGCCTATCCCCATCAGTAAGTAGAATATGGTTACCGCTTTCCTTCTGCCTATGAAGGTTGAGATCCAACCCTGAGTTGGTCTTCCTATGCCGTCCGTAAAGGCAAATCCAGCTGCACCTACAGTAAAGGCTATGCCTCCGCCAAAGCCCATTGCTGCACCGAAAGGCGCATAGAGGGATACATTGAACAATGAAGCCGCAAGCGCAAGAGTGAACGAAATCATCTGAGCTTTTCCTTGTCTGGTTGCGAAAAATTCCTGAGTCGTGAACTGTGCAACTGCAGGAGGGTTTTCCTTAAGTTCTCTGGATTTGGAGGTTCCGGCTGCCACGGATAGTGGATCGACTTCAGCTGGCCACCAATTCTTTGGCGCATCGCAAACTAGGAATGATGCAACGAGAAGACCTACGGCGATGATCGCACCTGTCATATAAAGAATGAACTGGAAGTCGCCAGGATAAAATAAGCTAGGATCAGTGTAGATTATAATGAATGGGACTGCACCATATGCCCATGCTCCATTCGCGAGACCAAGCCTCCAACCTCTCTTGTCCGGAAACCATTTTGAAATTACTCCACCGCCTGCTGCGTATCCGAGACCGGATGCAAGTCCACCTAACATTGCGTATCCAACGTATGAGATCCATGGGGAAAATGAGTTAGCGAAGAATATATAAGAAACTATGAGCAAAGCTGATCCTAGCCAGAGCATTCGCCTCAAGGAAAGGAGTCCTCTTTCCCTTAAACGTGAAAATATATAGGCAGCTACAGTCGCTTCGAACAATACGTACACAGTATAATTGAAGAAACCTTCCACGGTAGACCAACCATAGTGGGAAATAACCAGTGAGGAAGCAGCTCCCCAGCCGTATTCCAGAACACTACCAAAGAAGAAACACATCCAAGCACCGAGAACCATTGTCCTCCTGCTTAGTCTGTATCCCAAGATTTTCTTGGTAACATCCTCCGGACGTTCTCCAACCCTATACTGCCTACCGTTTTTGTCTTTAAGTAAACGGTATTTTCCATATGGCGATTTAATACTGCCAACCGAACCACCCACATTAGTTTCAACTATATTAAACACCCTCCTTACGTCTTATTTTAAAAAATATATTCAGATCGTCATATATGTTAATTTATTGTTCCTGTTCAAGTTAAGTTTAAATATTAACTAATAGGCATTCTGTTTATTATTTTCGTACTGTTTAATATCCATTCTTTTGTGATTTTACTCATTGTCTGTTCCTTTGCTCTAAGATGAAACTGTGTTTGAAAATCAAGTAAGAGACTAACGGAGCGATGGTCTTGACTTAAGACGTTACAAAAGGTAGCAGTTGAAATTGGCTTTTTGACAAAGTAAAAGGCAGTTGTAATAAATAGATTGTTTTATTTATTGAAATTATCCAAGTTGTCTGAAACAAGGGAATATGAATGAGTTTGCACCTCCCGGATAGATAACCACAGAAGACATTGAATCTAGAATGAATTTGATTAATATGAACCCTTAAAAGTATAAATCAAAAGAGAGAGCATGTCCACAAGTTGCGATGAAGTCCAGAAGAGGGGAATTACAGATTAAGAGGGATTAGCGAATAAGCTAATTTCTTTACTGAGTGATGCTGAAATATATAGATAGAAATAACAAATCTCTGGTGCTTCAGAGCATACAAATTTATTAATGCCATAAATTATATTATTTTACAGTTAACATTTTTGTAAGGAAGGTATGACTCCTTGAATAACTTAATTGGAAACTTAACACCTATGTAAAAATTTTAAACACAATACAGCATTCAAGCTTCTTTCTCAACACAGTGATACCATCAGTCAAAGGAGATTTTGATTTAAATTTAACTTTGTTGACGAGGTCCCTTCAATCTAAAACTTTACTCGATCAACTTAGTGCAAAGTCGAACGGAACCTTTGAAATAAAAATTCTTTGATGCATCGTTGATGGATGAAATTTTAATCCGTTTGAATGATTTGTTTTAGTATGGATAGACTGTGAATATTAAGACAGCGGACAATGGCGAGGATAGAACTAACTTATCTTTACTATAAAGCAAGGATATTCCATTTTTAGAAAATTACAAGGTTGAACAAGTTCAAACAAAAGTAGTTAAGTTTTAGTTAGTTGTATAACCAAGAGGATAAAGCATGATGCAAACTCAAAAGCCGCATTTAATAAGACTAGAGGTGAATTATCGTGGGATTTTCCAGAAAACTTTGGCTTACCACATTTCTGGGGATGTAGTTTACGCTGCGCACAAGGAAGGAAAAACCGCATTCTCTAATGGAAGGTACAGTGACGACCCACAGAGAAATGGCATTCCGTGCGCAAACTTCGCCTATTTTTCAAAGGATCTTTCTGAGGAAGATCTGGAAGCAGAAGCAAGTGCATCCATGGATATCACGGAAGCTGAAGTTGTAGTGGTCCTAGACGACACTATGGTGAAAGGCCTTGAGCCATGGGGTGGATATGGTATTAGACCAATCAATGAGAAGGTCGTGAAAGACGGCGCGGTGCTTATTGTGAGCAACAGGAAGCCGGCTGATCTTGTCGCACAGATGGAAAAGAAGAATTTCCCATACAGGCTTGCAATACTTCCAGGAGAAGCCAGCTTTGCCGGCTTGTGGTACTTCAAGGATGACATGACAGATGTCAGGGTACTTGGCGCCATAGCAAAGGTAGCACCCGAAATAGCATCTATCGACACGGTCGCTAATTATGTTGCTTCAAAGTACAAGAGCAAGGAGAAGGCGGCAGCAGCCAGAAAGGCATACGAGGAAGTTAAGATATCTACGGTGAATGCAGGAACAGGTATTGACTGGCCCTATCCAAAACCAATTCTGCCTGGCTGGAAAGATTTTGACGAAGGCGTTTACGTAAAAGGAGTTAAGAGAGGTTTCCAGATGGGCCCAAGAGGGCAGAACCGGAACCCTGATTTCAAGCGTGGTACCAGTAAGACACAGAGACCTGTTGTACGATTTGACCTGTGCACAAAGTGTACTCTCTGTTGGTACGACTGCCCTGATGAAGTGTTTGACCCAACGACAGATGGCTTATATGACGTGAATTATGAGTACTGCACTGGGTGTGGCAGATGTGCAGAGGTATGTCCTGTTGAGGATTGCATCGTAATGGTTGATGAGCTTAAGTTTGAAAACCAGGACTCACCATACGTCTTGTACAAGAAGGATCCGGAGAAGTACGTCAAGTGGGCAGAAGACAAGAAGGGCAAGGAAAGACTCATGCCAAGCCCCGTGACGGGAAAGGGAAGCAGTGTTTCCAAGGTTGAGACTCCAAAGCCTTTCAAGAAGGGAGTTGTGAAATAAAATGGTTGTTAAACAGGAAGAAAAATCCGTATTTGATCGCGAAGAATTGATGACTGGGACAGATGCAGTGGCAGAAGCTGTTAAGCTTGTCGACGTGGATGTATTTGCCGCGTATCCAATCAGGCCTTATACAGGCGTTATGGACAGGCTCGCAAGGTTCATTGCGAACGGCGACCTTGATGCAGAGTACATTGTTGCAGATGGCGAGCATTCACAGTTTGAAATCGGAAAGCATGCTTCGTCTGTCGGTGCAAGAGCATTCGTTGGAAGTAGCGGAGTGGGATGGTTGTATGCAATGGAATCGATAGGAGTGACTGCTACAGACAGACTTCCGCTTGTGGCCCTAGTAGGGAACAGAGCTCTGGATGACCCTGGGGCGTTTGGTGTAGAGCACAATGATGCACTGCTTGTCAGGGATCTGGGCTGGCTCCTTTGCTGGGCATCAACCGCTCAGGAAGCCTTGGACACAACTTTAATTGCCTATAGAGTGGCAGAGGACCCCAAAGTCAGAATGCCGGCGGCCGTTGCAATGGATGGCGGTTACCTTACGCACTCACAACACATGGTTCGCGTCCCTACGAAAGAAGCTGTTCGTGATTTCCTTCCGACATATGATCTAGGGAACAGGAGAATGCACCCAGACAACCCAGTATCTATTGCACCCCAGGTCAATGAAGACTGGGTAATGGAACTCAGAAAACAGAATTATGAAGCTGCAAAGAGGTCCAGGAAAGTCATCACTTCCGCTTATGAGGAGTATAACAGTATATTCCACTCGGAATATGAGAATCCATTCATCGAAGAAACAAACGTTGAGGATGCAGATACAGTTCTAGTGGGAATGGGCAGCGCTGCCGTGGTAGCCAGATCAGTTGCTAATGAAATGAGAAAGGAAGGAAAAAAGGTAGGTTTCCTCAAAATAAGATGGTACCGTCCATACCCGACGGAGGAGATCAGGAAAGCTCTTAGCAATGTTTCAAATGTGGGCATTATAGAAAGGAACTTTGCAATGGGTGCACCTGATGATGGGGCGATAACCATGCATGACCTGCAGTCCGCACTGTATGACAGTAAGAATCACCCGAGGGTTGTTGATTTCATAGCTGGACTTGGTGGAAGAGAAATTTCAAAGAAAGAAGTTAGAAAGATGTTCGAAATGACTGCCGACAAGAAGTCTCCAAAGATTTCGTGGATCGGCTTGAGGGAGTAAAGGAGGGAGAAAAAAATGGTTGAAGAAGTTGAAGAATTTAAGAATGCAAATCTGTACAAAGGTGTACACGCAGTTGACTTAGAGGAGCTTTACACATCCGGACACAGGACGTGCCAGGGATGTGAGAGCGCCCTTGTCATGAGAGATTTTGTCAAAGCATCCGGTCCCAGAACTGTTGTGACAGGAGCCACAGGATGCATGTATGTAGCGAACACCTCGTACATGACGACTCCCTGGATAGTGCCCTGGATGCACACGCAGCTGGCAGCAGGTGGAGCATCCGCTGTCGGAATGGCTGCGGGCCTGAAAGCATTGATGCGTAAGGGGCGAATACCGAAAGAGAAGATTAATGTGATTAACTTCTCAGGAGACCTTGGAGCTGGTGATGAAGGGCTCGGAGGACTATCAGGAGCGATGCAGAGCCCGTATGATCTTCTCGTTATCGTCTATGACAATGAGTCCGCTGCAAACACAGATATACAGGCGTCCGGTCTTACAACATGGGGAGCACAGACCACTTTCAGCCCAACAGGCCCCGCAAAGAGAATACTGCACGAAAGATGGAAGAAGAATCTTGCCGCAATGATGGCGATAGGCCATCCAAATGTCAAATACGTTGCAACATCGTGTGCTACATTCCCACCAACTGACTACATGAATAAAGTGAAGAAGGCTCTCAGCATCGGAGGACCTACTCTCATTCACACAATAGACCCGTGCCCCAAGGGGTGGGATTACCATCCAAGGTACTCTCATGTACTCGGAGAACTTGCCATCAAGACAGGTATATTTGCCGACTACGAAATAGTTAATGGCGAGGTTAGGTACACATACGACCTGAGAAACAAGAAGAGAGTTCCGGTAAGGGAATACCTTGAGAAACAGGGCAGATTCAGCCACTTCCTGGACGAGGATTATGAATACGTTCAGTCAAAAGTAGACGAGATGTGGGATGAGTGGGAGCTGCCAGGTATTCTGCCTATAAAGGCAGGCCTGAAAGTTAAAAAGTAATATTTTTTCTCAATTTTACGCCAAAGGTTTTTAAACCTTGGCTTCCAATTTTTTCTCTGTGTTCATAAATGAATAATCGCTTGCGAGAAGCACATTGAATGTTTTTCTCTCTATTGATCTGAAATGATAGCTAAGAGTACTTTTTGGGATCTGGAGTTTCTTACTGAGTTCAGACATGTTAATTCTCCTTGGCCACTCAAAATAGCCATGATCCATAGCGCTTAAGAGAATGGTGCTTTCAGTTTCACTAAGCCTGTTGATAATGTTCATGAGATTAAGCTGATAGAAAATTGAGGGATAATCGGAAATGAATTTCTTCTGCGATATGCTCTGAATAGTTAACACAGTTGTATTCTCGTCGTTGATTGCATCTGCCTTTAATGGAGATCCGTTGCTTATGTAAAACCATTTCTCGACACCGTTGTGCACAACAACAGGGTGTATCCTGAAACCTATGTTTCCAAGTTTATTATACATGGAAGTTGCATCTGAAGTATAGAAAAGATTTGCCATTGCCCCTTGCTTAGATATAACTGTAAAGTTCTTAATTTGCGGCCTGCTGGAAAAGTATCTTAGAGCTTCATCCAATTTTTCCTCGCTCGGTGAATAAAAAAATGAAAACATTGTTTGCCTGGACCCATCAAACGATGTGTGCATAATAAGGATGTAGAGTTTCCTGAACTTCTCACTAGTCTCAATATGGGGGCAATCGCTCTGCTTGACGGTTATCTCTGAAATTATCGTATTTTCTAATTCTTATTAAAGTATTAAATCTATCTCTTGACCCTTATGTTTAATATTTATGATATTGGGCCAATGAGAGTTTAGTTCGGAGTGCTTTCTGAGCAACGTAATACGGCTTATATGTGAGTGTATGATTGGAAATATCCGACAGTTACTATCGTTTATGGTGCATCACAAAAGTCTCTTTTCTTTGAAATGTGGTCCTCCATAAGCATACGTGCCTTGAAAGTTCGGTGTATCTAGTTTTGTTTAAAAGGACCTCATTTTTGTGTCTGATTTATTGATTTTAATATCGAGGTAGTTTAAGATGACAGAAGAAACTGAAAAGCAAAAACAGATGGGGACTAGAATTCCCCTTTGGTTGATAGTATTTAGCATGATTATTGCGATGGTATTTGTCAGTCCATATGAATATTCATGGTCGTTATTTACCGCCCCACTAGGGAAATTGTTCGGCATTAGCGCTACAGGAGACTTGATTTCGACGACATTCTCCATATATATTGTGGTTCAGGCACTTACGATGTTTTTCTCCGGGCGTTATCTGGATAAGAGAAGACATCTTACACCTTACTTTGTCGTTATCGCAGGAATACTGACAAGCCTTGGTTGGATCCTTAGCTCTTTTACTTCAAAATCAACTGGCTTGTATTACTTGTATGTCGTTTACGGTATCGGGAGTCTTGGACCTGGAATAGTTTATGGTGTCGGAATATCGACCGCTTTGAAATGGTTCCACGGAAAGACAAGAGGGCTCGCAGTAGGACTGATTGATCTTGGTTTTGGCGCTGGTTCTTTCGGAGTGTCTCCCCTTGTCAAGTATATAATTACAAGTTACAACTTCCACGCCGCATTCCTCTATGTGGGTATTCTAATGCTTGTAATTGTACCATTCGGAACGCTGGTGAGATATCCCCCACCAAATTATGTTCCACCAGGCAAGACCGAAGCCCAGGCAGAGGTTGTCAGAAAAAGGGTTAAGAAGAGTGGGCTTGAGGATAATCCCAGACAAATGATTTCGAGATGGCAGTTTTGGGCCATTTACATAGGTTTCTTCTTCGTTGCAGGAGCGTATTTAGGAATAGTTGGAAAACTACCTTCCATAGGTGCTACCGTGACTGGTGTGGCCGTTGCAGGATTCATTGCAGTTTACGTATTCCCGCTTTCTAACGGTATAGGAAGATTTGTCTCGGGAGTGGTTTCTGATTTCATCGGGAGAAGAGAGTCCATGCTGCTCTTCTTCGGCATAGCTGGGATTGGACTTTTAGCCCTCTTTTCAATGAAGTCTGAGGCAGGATTTGTTGCAATGATCATATTGATTGCGTTCTGTTCTGGTCCGCTGTTTACACTTTGGCCTGCTATGGTTGGAGACTACTTCGGGGAGCAGAAGTCCGGCGGAAACTACGGCTTGGTCTATACAGCCAAAGCAGTTGCAGGACTGTTTGCAGGATACGGATTCGCAGTTTATTACACAGATTACGGAGTGCACAACTCTCTGCTACTGACCGGTGCAATGATGATCATAGCAGCACTAATTGGATTCTCAATTGTTGTGCCTAAGGTCAAACAACATATGAATGCCGCCAAAACAACAGCCCCTGGTAACCAATAAAACCTATTTTATTAACTAACTCATTTTTATTTATTCATTTTTAATTTCTTTTGTCAATGTTCGAGGGAATTTTAGAGAGCACTCTCTTCAATCTTGTTTATAAATTAATCGTCTTTAAAGTTGGTGGAATTATAAGTTCATTACCCTACAGTTTCATCATAAACTACATATTCCCATGCAAAGAAGTCGTAATCAGGTGGTATCTCGAAATCATACATTGTGTAATTTCCATTTGAAAGTGTTATGCTTTTTGCCTTTACGTACTTGCCAGTAAAGGCATCATATATCCTGTCATTGGTGGTATGGTTCTGAACATTTATGTAACCATGGCTTGTTAGTATAGGCTGATATGCCTAGGTTTGTAGGATACCGTTTAGTGTGTAAAGTCGGGGTATATTTTATAAGTAGTTACCTTTGCGGACCCTTAAAAATAGAACATGAAATATATTGAATGCTATTCGTGACATCAATAATTGTTTGCGAAGTTTTACACCGAGGTATATTTCAATTCAATTGTGCACTAAGGTGGCATCAATTAAAAAAATCACCTTCCAATATTACATAGAATCTGTAAAAATATTTTGTTCATTTCTATACTTTTCAACAGATGTGATGTTCCTAGTAAAAATAGAGGAATTCCAAAGTCTCGTTGACATAGAATCCGCCACTCAATGTAAGTGTGTAGTTGCCTGCGCTGAATATTTCTGAATTCGTCCCAAGTTTGAAAGATATGAGTGTTGATTTTGCAGATGAATTAAAACAGCTTATACTAAAGCCCGAACCATTTGTGTATAGTGAGATCGAGTATATCCCGGGAGGCGTGACCAGAGACCCAACCAGCTCTGCAGGTTTATTGAGGTAAAATGAGTAACTTGTGCTTGAATTGGTGTATGTCCCGGACGATATGTTAAAAGTTCCAACCTGACTGGGTATGTAACTATTTATTTGTAAGGAGCTCATTATTGTTATTACATCGCCAGAACTTCCTCCAAAAATCAAGTTATAATTTCCAGGTATAAGTGACTGGTTGAGGCGACCCTGAGTAGAATGTGGATATGGAGATTCCATACTTACCTCACCAACCCTCTCAATAGATACCAATGAATTAGCTGAAGAAATCCAGCTTCCTGTAATAATAGATATAGCCGGTATATACAGATTATAAATGACTCCATAGTATCCATTATTCTTGAAACTTGTTATCATGCCCCCTCCAACCATTTTTGTGTCGTTTTCTGTAATCACGATGCGTGCGCCCGTCTTCAGGTCAGAAAATGAAGGGTTTTGACCTGTTATTGGGCTCGTGCCCACATGCAGCAGGGTAGCAATTCCAGAGACCATGATAACCAATGATATGATCAAAGCATACGCTACCTTCATGTTCATAGCAGAGCATCGATAACAGATATAGGTGGATTTCCCATATAATATGGGAAATATTTAAATAAAAGACAGAACTGAAAACAATGTGAAGAGGGAAGATGCAAAAATATTGATCTTAACCGCTATTTCGGCGATAGCCTCTCTATATGCAATCTTTCTCTTTCTCACAATGAAGGGTCCATCATCACTTGGTTCATATGGCTTATATGCTGCACAAGCTGCATCAAGAGATGCTAAAAGTAGATCCTTATTAGCAGTTACAATCTACATTGGAATACTTGGCTGGGTTTTAACTGTATATGAAATCATATCAACAAAAAGACTTCAATTTAGTGGCACACTTAGAAAAATAATCGATAAAGAAGGTTTTGATCGGGGTATATACAGGATATTTTCCAGCCGGGGAGGGGGCAGTAGACTTGCAATAATGCAGGCACTGGAAACGCCAAAACTAAGAAATGAAATTGTAAAGATTACAAACATTGACTGGAAAGAGGTTGACAGAAACATAAGAATTCTAGAGGCGTCGAATCTCGTAAAAATGCAGTTTTCACATGGGTCCTTAAATGTATATAGATTAACAGAAACAGGAAACGAACTGGTCAAAATAATTACATCATATGAAAGCAGAACATCGAAAAATAGAACTCCTGTAAAAATTTAAAGATGGTGCGGTCCACCGAGCACTGTTAATATATTAACTTAATCTTGCAAGAAATAACGAACTCTTTCTTCCTGATAAAACTCAATAAAATTTAGTATTGAAGGCAATCGCAAAAATTGACGATAAATGTTCCGTGTGAGAATTTAAGGAATACCTTTTGAAAAGCGGCGCCACCGTTCATAACTTACAATTAAGGATTTCATAATAAGATAGAAACATGAATGAAAAAAAGAATAATATGATGTTAAAGTTTGTTTACTCCCGAGCTCGATAATTCATTGAAGAATCCGTAACACGATCATAAGGTACATGACCCTGATGTACAGGCGGGATCATATGTGGAGTCGACTTTGAGCAGCTTGTCGGGGGCAGAGATAATAAGTTCTTGGGTAGCCTGTTTTGCATCTTCCGGTTTCTTTTCTTTTGTACCCATGTACAGAACCTGCTGTGACTTTGAGCCGTCCCGGTATACGGTTATGCCCTTACAGTGGAGGTCTCTGGCAAGCCTGTACGCCATTGCAATGTCGTCCCTTGTCGCTGAGTTTGGAAGGTTTATGGTCTTGGAAACACCGGAATCACAGTAGTTCTGGAACGCAGCCTGCATTAGCACATGCCACTTGTAATCTATCTCCTGAGCAGTCTGATACAGTTTCTTAAGATCATCAGGAAGTGCAGTGTCCGATAAGTTACCTGTCTGGGCGATCTTAAGCATAAGCTTCTCAGAGTACAGTCCAAGATCCTTCAGGCTCTTCTCCAGATATGGGTTGACCTCGAGCAGTTCCTGGCCATCTAATACGTGCCTGACGAATGCCAGAGCAAACAGCGGTTCGATCGATGATGAGCATCCGGCTATTATTGAAATAGTTCCGGTTGGTGCTATTGTGGTAGTGGTTGAGTTGCGCATCTTATGGTTTATTGACTCCCAGTAAGACCCTTTCCATCCTGGAAATACTCCTCTCTCCTTGGCAAGTGCTTCAGATGCCGCGTGTGACTCGTCCTGAAGGAAGGACATTATGTCTTCGGCAGTTTTAAGAGCCTGAGTGCTTGCGTATGGGATGCCCATTTGAACCAGTGCGTCTGCAAATCCCATGACGCCTAGACCGATCTTCCTTGTAGTTCTCGATACGCGTTCTATCTGCTCAACTGGGAACAGGTTGGCGTCAATAACGTCGTCCAGGAACCTCACAGAAAGCCAGATTACATCCTTGAGGCGTTCGTGATCGATCTTGCCGCCCTTTACGAATCTTGCAAGGTTAATCGAGCCCAGATTGCATGATTCATAGGGAAGAAGGGGCTGCTCGCCACATGGATTAGTGGACTCAATGTCTCCAAGATTCTTAACGGTGTTATGTGCATTGATCTCGTCAAGGAAGATTAGTCCCGGGTCTCCTGTCTTCCAGGCGTGATCAATGATCATGTTCCAGAGATCTGCCGCCTTCATCTTTTTCTCGACTGCACCTGTCCTCGGGTTTTTCAGTTCAACGTAATCATCACGATCAAGTCTTTCAAAGAAGTCGCTGTCTATTCCGACAGAGATGTTGAAATTGCTCAGTACCGTGTTGGCAGAGTCTTTAGAAGATATGAAATCTACAATCTCGGGATGATCATACCTAAGGATGCCCATATTGGCACCGCGTCTCTTGCCACCTTGCTTTATGACATTTGTGGTTGTGTCAAATATTGACATAAAGGAAAGAGCTCCTGACGCAACTCCTTTAGTCGAACCTACAAGGTCATCCCTTGGTCTCAGTTTGCTGAATGAAAACCCGGTCCCACCGCCTGATTTGTGTATCTTGGCGGTGTCGGCAAGTGTTTGGAAAATACCATCTATTGAATCCTCGACAGGAAGCACAAAGCATGCGGAGAGCTGACCCAGGCGAGTGCCTGCGTTCATCAACGTTGGGGAGTTTGGCACAAAGTCAAGATCGGTCATAAATTTTTCAAATTTCTCAACATACTTGTTTACCTCTGCGGTATAAGCTCCTGCACTTTCTATGAAAGATTCGAATGTACCTTTGACGAATCCCTCCTTCCTGAGGTTCTCAAATGCCCTCTTAAGCGTGTTAGTTTGCAGATCCCCGAGTGCAAGTTTGATCCCGTTCTGTGTAATACCTTTTAAGGATGAATAGATATATTCAATTATACCTACATTGTACGCAACACGGTGAAAAAGTTCCCTTGGTGTCTCAATCACGTTGCCAACTTCATCCTTGAGAAGATATCTCGATTCCAATACCTTAATCGCATTAAGGGATAGTTTCAGATCATCTGTTACACCAATGCGCATTTTCTCTTCCCTGACTATCCTGCGGCGTTCCCTGTAGAGAATGTACGATTTGGCTACATCTGCAAAGCTAATTCCATCTCTTGTGTATGACATCAGTTCATTTTCAACCATATCCTGAACTTCTTCCACAGACGGTATATGGTCCAGTGCGTCGACGCTCGCAACTACAAGTTCTGTAACACGCTCGGCATCAACCATTGTGCCCTTCTTTACAGAGAGCATCGCCTTGTATACTGCCATTGTAATTTTTTCCTTGTTGAAAGGGACCTGGGTTTTATTTCTCTTAACTATGTAATCCTGCATTTTTCTCACCATTTGTCGGTATCCTATTGATCTTCTATTGTAAATAAAGGCTTTCTATTACTAGTTTTTGTGCAAGTAACTAATCAACTTAGTGACCAATTACATAATCATATACGATATCAGATATAGTAATTATTAAGAGGAACTAGAGATTAACAGCCTATTCTAAATGGTCGACCTTGCTATTGCTTTTGATTTATGAACTACCATGGCTAAAGTGTTTATAATCGTTGCACCCGCGTCTAAAGAGGAAAGATTTAGGGTATTTGGAAACCAGTTTACTTTGAAATAACCTCCCCAGCTCAATATATTTATGATTCCAAATGCCAAGAGGATCATATAAATTGAGACGAAAATCCTAGTTGCGTTATCCATCTTTTTTCTCAGACTTCTATTCTGATGACACATATTAAGGTTTCAGATACGCCTAATAACTATTCTTGGAAGGATGTTTCTTAAGAATTCGTGTAATCGGTGAAGCAGGTTTTCCTGTTGCATCTTTATTTAATTTTCAAAACCTAAGAAGAATGTTTCTTCCCAATTAGCAAAGTGTCACGTTGCGCTTCCCCACTGAAAAAAATATTTGCATTACACTATCAACAGTACGAATAGTTACAGGAAAAACAAAAATTCTTGGAAAAAGGAAGGATTTGAGTTCAGGCAAAAAGTCACAAAAGTTTAGTCGTATTAGATATTATCCAGTCGTGGACAATTCAAGAGAAAGAAAACCACCTAGAGAAAGCAACATAAATAATATCTATCTATTGCGAAGAAAAGTGCTCCTTTACTACGTTACATTTGCAACAATATTTGCAACAGTAGGCACCATAATCGGCTTGATAGAACTATTTGTCTTCTCTGGTTATATTGGTCAATTTCACTTTGGTTTCTTTGATCATCCGTATCTTCAGATTTATGGATTCCTTGTTCTCTTTGTGAGCGGAGTCGCTGTTGTACTGGTGCCAACGTTCAGAGGACATACACCAGATACGGGATATGTTGATTACATCTTTCTGCTGCTCATGGTCCTATTCCAGGTATTTATCATTGCTGCCGTGCTTATCCCGAGCCTAGAGCGAATATTCCTTTATACTGCATTTGCCTTCATTGTCGTTTATAGCATCAGATATAACTTTCTTGTTTGGGAAGGAACAAATGTTGGGGCCCGTAAAATAGATCTGGGAGATTTCTTCCTTGTTCTCTCTGGGGCGGCTCTTTTGTTATCATCTATCGTGTTCCTGAACAATTTCCTCTTCTCTACGGATATATTCACTTTGCCGATGATCTATATCTTGCTGGTTGGGTTTGTCGGCTCCGTCATTATAGGAGTCATGATTAAGACATCTCCGTCCTCTCCCTCAAAACTCAGACATTCTTTGATCCAAGTTTCCATGGTATTTGCTTTAATATCTGTTCTCGCAGATTTTTTCATTTCTATTTTTGGCCTAGTTTCTTACGATTACATCGCAGGTATTCTTTTCCTCATAGAGGTGGGCTGTTTTGCGCTTGCGCAACTCGTTCTAGCCATTAAGTCTCAAGGAAGTGAAGAAAAAATCAAGCTGCGGTCAGCGTTTTCTATGAAGATTATCAGCTTCAGCAGATTGAGCGCAGCGATTTCATATTTTTGGATTACAGCCGGAATATTATTCGGAATAGCTTATAGTCTTGATATCAACCTTTACTACTTCAAGATTGCATCGATTCATTCAATTGGACTTGGCTTCATAGGTTCTACCATAATGGGATACGCACCCCTTCTGCTACCGGGTATTATCTCGGAAAGAGCCCCAAGAGTGCGCATAAACCCAACCTCACTTTACCTGTTCAACATTGGTACCATTCTTATGGTATCGGCTTTTGCAATGGCTGCATATGCAGTCCAGGTCTCTGTTCTATTCATCTCTGGGGGCATACTGATAGTTGTGGGCATAATCTGGTATATTGTTGACATACACCTGTATATATTCCACAAAACTGAAAGGGAAAGTGTGAGCTTTTCTGACAACTGGTGATTATGTCTAGACCTTTTCTTTCTATCGATGTCTTTTCACGCATCCATGAAAATACAAATTGAGGAACCGTAAGAATTAAGAAAGCTTAAAAAACTGATTTGCATTTCAAACTGTCCACAATTAGTATGTGTGATTCATGAACACATATGACGACGTGAGACGTAAATTGGTTCTGCTATGGGCTCCGGAAAGAGCTTACGGCGAGTCACCGTACTGTGAAGTTCCGATCAGCAGCGAACCAAAAACTTCCCAGCGGGTCAGGGATTATGAGGAGTGATTAATCGCCGTTAACCTGGGGAAAATTTTCAAGAGGTATTTGCGTGGAATTCAGGGAGGGCAAAGTTCAGAACCCGGATCTGGCCGAAGTGGTCGATACCGTCAAGCGTTGTATCAAGACTTACGATATCGTTGTGACCCCACTCGACCTGTACTTCTATTACTTCCCTGACGACAATCCGGACCTGCATGAATGTTTTGAATCAATCCGAAAGGAACTTGTCCCAAAAGGCTTCATTCCATTCTTGTCCGAAGAAACGGAGAGATTTGTCGTAGTTCGGCACAGGCCTGAAGAAAAGTACAGGAGCAGCAAAGTAAACATTGTTCTTTTCATCCTGACACTCGCATCGACCATATATGTGGGTTCTCAGTTCTCCCTGAGCTTCATCAGACCTGGACCTATGCAGGATCTTGATGCAATCATCTACGGCTTTGTCTTCTTTTCTGGGCCGCTGCTTCTAATACTTGGCATTCATGAGATTGGTCATTATATTGTTGCCCGCAGGTATAGTGTCAAGGCGTCTTTTCCGTTTTTCATACCTGTACCCATATCCATTGGAACTTTTGGTGCTTTCATTTCCTTAAGGGATCCTATACCAAACAGGAAAGCAATGGTGGAAATTGGCGCCGCTGGCCCTATATTCGGTTTCCTTGTAGCGCTTCCCCTTCTTTTCGTTGCGGATTATTTCCAGAAGGTGTTCGTTCCAATATATATGCCTGTGAATCCACTTGTAGTTCAGTTTCCGCTTATCTATCATCTCTTTGGAATAATCCCGAAATCTCTGATCCCGCCTGTCAGTGCCCCGATTTTTCCGATGGAGCTTGCCGTCTGGGTTGGCATGTTCGCTACTGCCCTTAATCTCATACCAATCAGCCAACTTGACGGGGGTCATGTATCCAGGGGTATGCTCGGCAGGAGATCGTATATCGTGAGTTACATCTTTTTAGGCGCCATGTTGTATTTTGCCTTACAATATACAGGATGGATCATTATAGTCCTGCTTGCGGTGCTGATGGGAATATCGCATCCGCCGCCATTGAATGATTACCAGAAGCTTACAATGCGCGACTACGCAATCGGCGCCTGCGTTCTTGCAATGTTCATACTTACTTTTACGATTACGCCGATTATTTCAGGCTAATACTGTCAAAGAGAATTCATTTTATATTCAGGATGCCATAGCAAGAAGCTGAGCTTAAATGGGAGATTTAACTTTTCAAAAATTTGTAGAGTTTCTTACCGAGAGAAAAGACGAAATAATAACCTCAATGATTGTAGACCGGGGATCTGATGCATACAGTTTTTTCTCTAAGCATTTCATGCAATTTTACAGGGAGACCCGCGGAGGGAATAGATACACAAAATCGGTTGCAGCTGCTGACAGCAGTGAATTCGTTAGGGAACTGTACAATGGCAGGAAGATAATACTTTCAAGGGGATATTCAATATTCGAAGCCTCCACATACAGCAGCTTTTTTTCAGATGTGACATGGGTTTCAAGAGACGATCTCAGGCCACTCACAACAATGATCATGGAAGACTGTGAGCACAGGTCCATGCTGGATCTATTAGATCATGGAAAACCGGAAATGATATTGATAGATGGTTCCCTGACTGGGCGAATTATGCATGGTAACAGGGAATTCCGGGCAGATCGCATGGAAGGTTTTACAGATCAATATTACTCAGGCCTTATTTCTCTTTTAAAGAAAGCCGGTGAATCCGGGGCAATCACAGTGTTTCTCAGCAAGAGTTCGGAATCACGTTCACTCGTATCTGAAATAATTAAGAGTTCCGGTAAGGGTAGCGAGGAAAGATCCAGTATGACGAGAATAGTTGATCATGTGCTTATAAAATCTATGGCTCAATCTCCTGGCTATTCAATTCCTGTGAAGTTCCCACACAGTAACCTGGCGATCGATGGTTCCATTTGGACCTTTCACTTGCTTCCTGAGTTAAATGACCTTCCTTTGAAGATAGATTTTATATCGTCATCGGAAAATAGATACGATAATGCTAAACTGGAAAGAATAGTGGATACAATTTTCTGGGCATACGCTGGACAGAAAGTTTACAATATCTGGCTGTCTAAGGTTGACAACATGGTCAAGTTCCGTTCGGAAGAGGTGGAAAAGATATACATGCGGCAGTTTGAGAAGACAATCGGAATACCCATGTATGAAACGAGAGGGGAGAGACGTGCAAGAATCAGGATCTGAAAGGCCAATAGGTTATACGGTTGGTGAAAATTCATCAGACAGGTTCACATTTGTTGTTTCAGATATCTCTGATATCTCGAAATGGGAATACGTCTTTGCTTCAATAGGTAGCAGGAAAGTGATAGGAAGAATTGAAAAAGTCGTTTCAAGGAGCGATCTCCTGAACCAGGATATGGACTTTGTGTCAGTAAAGAAATATGTAGAGACTGAGCTGGCGGATCAGGTTTTTCTTTGCCAGACGAAGAGCCTTGGTTCCGTTGAAGGAGATTCGCTTTTGCTATCCAGAAAGATCATTCCTCCCGGATCCCCTGTCTGGAGAGCCTCGCAGGAACTCCTTGAGCGTCACCTAAGTTATCCGGAAGAGAGATCGCTGCATATCGGACACCTTGTCGACAGGAATGACGTACGCATAAGCGTTGACATAAACGGACTCAAGAGACACCTCGCTATACTTGCCCAGACAGGTGCAGGAAAGAGCAATGCTGCCGCTGTGCTAATGGAAGAGCTCCTGAAGAAGGGTGCGTCCATAATAGTGCTTGATCCTCATGCGGATTATGCACTGATGCGCACCGGCAAAGGCGGTGCAAAATATGCATCAGATGTCATGATTTTCAGGACGCCACTTAGCAACGGAAGATACAGTTCTCAGGTAGGTGCCATTTCATCCCTCTTCACGCTTAGGTTCCAGGATCTGGAACCGGATGAGATATCCGATATAATGGGCATAAAAGAGGAATGGAGTACGCTAAGAAGAATAGTTGATGATATTTATATCAGCATGAAACCACCGAGGGATCTTGCCTCCTTCATCTCGGCTTACAAGGAGATCAAGGGCGAGGACGCATCCAAGATTTCAGGGAGGATCAGGATACTCACGAAGATAAGCAGCATATTCTCTGATAGCACTACGCCAATGGAGGAGTACCTGTCTCCCGGACAGCTTTCCATCCTTGATCTCTCGGGGATGGACCAGGCGTTATCCAATTACTTCGCACACAGGGTCCTGAATACCATATATGAGAGCAAGATGGAGGCATATACCGGCTTTCCCGTTTTCGTGTTTGTGGAGGAGGCACATAATTTTGTTCCTCCAGCTTCTAGAACGCTGATAGCACAGATCCTGCGTAAGATCGCTTCTGAAGGAAGAAAGTTCGGCATGTTTCTTGTTGTTATATCGCAACGACCTGGAAAACTGGATCAGGACGTGCTCAGCCAGTGCAACAGTGCCATAATTCTGCGTATCACAAACCCGCTGGACCAGAAAGCAATAATGGAGAGCAGCGAAAGCATTTCTGAGTCCATGCTCCAGGATCTTCCTTCACTGAATATTGGCGAGGCCGTCCTCACAGGTGAATTTGTCAGGATACCCGTAATCGCAACCATTAGGAAAAGAGAGACTGCGGAGGGGGGTGGAGACATTGATCTTATCTCCCTTCTAAAGGATGCAAGGAAGATCCGGGACAAGCGCAAGAATCCATCTGAATTCAAGAAATCACTGAAGGAGGAGTGGTAGATTCGCCAAGATTCATGCACTTCTCTGACACGCACCTTGGCAACAGGGAGTATATGATGGATCTCAGGGAGAATGATTTCTATGAAGCATTCAATGAGGCTGTTGATATAGCTCTTGAGGAGCACGTGGATTTCATAATCCACAGCGGTGACTTATTTGACACATGGGGGCCAAGCAACAGGGCACTCTCAGAACTCAAAGACTCAATGCTTAGGCTGAAAGAAAAGGGTATCAGGACATACATGGTCATGGGTGATCATGACCGCCCAAGACGCACTGATTATCCTGCTGCTTCGATCTTTGATTTTCTTGGCCTCACTCTCATGGGCGCCGATGATCTTGATACACATTATATTGAGGATAGCGGCACTTTCATCGCAGGCATATCCAACATGAAGGGATCCCGTCTGGATGCCCTTCCGCAAATGTATGCCAGAGCCGATCTGATGGCTAAAGCATACAGGAATTCGATACTTATCTCCCATCAGGGAGTCTCGGGATATACACACCCTGAAGATGTCCAGGTACAGGAGATTGATCTACCTGGAAGTTTCGCATATCTCGCTTTTGGACATGTGCATGTCTCATCGTACCGGGAAAGGCCAAGGCCATTCTCGTATGCCGGATCTACAGAGATAAACAGCGCTTCAGAGATTGAACCGTTTCTCCGCGATGGGAAAGGTGTCAACATCGTTGACATAGACAATGGAGAAGTTAGTTTTTCCAGGAGGAGGCTTAAAAGGCCGAGGATCCAGATCAAAATAGTAACAACTAAGGATGGTTTCATTGATGATGTTGAAAGAGCGCTTCAAAAATTCGAGAATATGGTGCCGGGCAAGAAGCCGCTTATTATAAGCGAAGTTCATGGCAGCTCCGATTTCTCCTATTTCAAGGAGAAGATAGCAGCTTACTCCGATCGGGGAATTTTCAGGAGGCCTCTACTTGTCAAGGAAAGCGCACCGGCAGTGAAGGTTGGTGAGCATTTTGACAGGGGATCCCTCTTCATGGAATATTTCAGGGGTGACAAGAAGATGACTGATCTGGCCCTGGCCGCTTACAACACTGCTACGAGCGAATCACAGGAATCCGCGAAGGAAAGGATCCTGGCTCTGATTTTGGATGGGGAGAAGAAGGGTGCTGATAAAGAGCCTTGAACTGAAGAATTTCCTGTCTCACAAGGAGACTGTTCTCTATTTCGATCGTGGAATAAACATGATAGTCGGGCAGAATGGTGCCGGCAAAACAAGCATCCTTGATGCGATAAAATTCGCCATGTTCGGCAAGGATCGAGCGAGACTGTCAAATCCAGTTTCGCATGGTTCATCAGCATGTTTCGTTAAACTATCATTCCAAGTGGATGAGGATACATACGATGTAACAAGATCGTACGGTGAGAGGCAACGGGACAGGGCAGCTTCTATTTTAAAGAATGGCGTTGTGGTCGCAGATTCGCAGGAATCCGTCTCTTCAGAGGTAGAAAAGATCATTGGAATGGAACAGGATGTCTTCGAGAAGTCGGTTTTTGTGGCGCAGGGTGAAATAGATGATCTTGTAAATGAGCAGCCAAAGAAGAGAAAAGAGTTCTTCTCAAGGATGATAGGAATAGAGAAGCTTGGAAACACGGCATCTATGCTTTCTGAGATTTCCCGAAGTGTCAGCGAATCTATTTCTGAGTCACAGGGTAAGCTCGAACGCCTTTCGATGTACAGGGAGAGCATGGCCAAGTCACTGCAGGAAAAGGAGAGACTTTCCAACGAGATAGGAAAAGCCGCCGATTCAATCCTTGAAGTTTTGAAGGATGAGGAGAGGCTGAAAGATCTTCTTTCTCTGGAAAGGGTGAAACTGGCTGAACTTCAGGCGAAATCTTCTCTTCTTTCATCGAAAAGGTCTGAGCTAAAAAGGCTCGCCTCAGAAGTCACAATCATAGATGGGAAGCTGAGGAAGAATGAATCAGGGATGGCTGAAAACAGGAAAATAGAGGGGAATCCACTGTATGTGTATCATGACGATATAATGAAAGGTTCGACATCAATATCTCGCCTTATTGAACTCGAGGCGAGGAAGAAGGATATTGCTGCAATAGAGAGATCGGTCAATGATATGAAGCAACAGTTATCGGATCTTCAGGAAGATCACAATTTGTATGCCACTGCATCAGAAGAATTTTCCGGGCTTGCGAAGCGATTGAAGTCCCTTGAAACCCATAATGATGCGTGGAAAAAGCATTCAGAGCGCTTATCCTTGATAATGGACGATATTTCAACTATAGAAAAAAAGATCAGCAATCTTGGCAATGAAGTTGAGAAGATCTTCGGATCTCTGGAACTTGACCCTGACCAAGTTCTCAGGAAGATAAGCGATGCCGAGGATCAGCTGGAAGAGATCAGTAAGAGGATAAATGCAAAAAAGGGCGATCTTGGATCCCGCAATGAAAGAAAGCGGGAACTGTCATCAAGGATTGAACAACTGAAAGGTAAGAATATTTGCCCCCTGTGCGGTTCTGAACTTTCCCCGGAGCATATCGGAACGCTTCACGCAGATGTTAACTCTTCGATTGATGCAACATTGGCTGAGATTGGAACTATTGCGGCAGAAATAGGTGAATTGTCTACAAAGCAGGAAAAATTGAGGAACCTGCTTGCACGGATGCGATCGAAGAGCGTATCAGATTACTTTCATGGAAAAGAATCAATACAGAGCAGGAAACAGATCATCGAAGATCTGCAGAAGGAACTGACTTCGCTTGAAAAGGATCATGCAGATTATGTTGCAACCAAGAAAAAAGTTGATGAACTCGAAAGCAAGATAGATCGGCTTCGGGATAATGAGGCAAGGTACTCATCGACATCGGCAAAGCTTGAGGCAGCAAGAGAAAACCAATCCATGAACAGCATTGTCGAGATCGAGGCAGAAATGAAAACACGGAAGGATGAACTCGCAAAAATTGAAGCATTGACCGGTTTTTCTCTTGATAAGGAAATTGTGGAGGAATCCTCTGCGCTGTTTCATCGCCACTCCCAACTCATAGCGATAGCAAAGGAATACGATCAGCTTTCTCTCTTAATGGAAGAGAGGAAGAGGCAAATTAGTGATCTGGAAAGAGAGATTGATAGCCTTCAAAACGACGTTTCCAATCTGAACAGCGTTTCAGGTGAGGTCAGCAGACTGGATGCAGTGTATGAAAAGGCAAGGGCAAGGCATGCCGATCTTTCCAGCATAGTTACTTCACGCAGGGAGAGTGTTTCCAGAATTGAGGCCGACTTGGAGGGTTTCAAGCGTAATATCCTGGAACTGGAGGCAACAGAAAAAACTGTAATTGCAATGAAAAGTTCCATTGAGATAATTAACAGGCTAAGGGCGGCATTTGGAGTGGATGGCATACAGAAATACCTGAGACAGAAAGCATCCGAATTCATTACCAATGGTACGAGGCAGATACTTTCCTCGTTTTCGCTTGATTTCGATGATGTTCTTGTAAACGAAGATTTTGACGTAGCTGTCCAGAAAAATGGGATTCTTGAACTGGATGCGCTATCCGGAGGAGAAAGAATTGCGCTTTCGATTGCGCTCAGGATCTCGATCTCGAGGTTTCTGGATGAGGAGCAACGGATCAATTGTTTCCTAATGGATGAGCCCACTACTTACCTGGATGAGGAGAGGAGGGCAAACCTCAGGAATATACTCCATTATGCACTGGGAGAAGGAGAGTATATGCCACAGCTTATACTGATAACACACCACACGGAGCTCATATCCGCTGGAGACGCAATTTTCGAGGTCTCAAAGGAATCCGGCATTTCAAGGGTTATAAGCTGATTCGCGATAGATTTTAAAACACCTAAGCATACGAGTGCACAGACCTAATCATGCAGGAAGATCTTGGGAGAATAAGCGTTGTCATTCCGACTATAAACGAGGAGAAGACTATCGGGGAGATAGTGAGTAAGCTGAAAACGCTTGGTTCTGTCCAGGTAATCGTTGTGGATACAAAGTCATCCGACAGGACAAAGGAGATTGCCGCAGAGAACGGCGCGCTGGTCATTGACCAGCCAAGCAGAGGCTACGGACTTGCTTACAAAACGGGACTAAGCAGGGCAGACGGAGACGTCGTTGTCTGCCTTGATGGTGACGGTACCTATCCCGTGGAGATGGTGAAGCCTCTGATAGAGATTCTGGAATATTCCAATATAGACTTCATCTCATGCGATAGGATGACGCTCAGGAATAACGTGAACTATACGACGCTGCATTATGTCGGGAACAGCGTGCTGAATATCTTCATACGCATACTCTTCAATTTCCCTCTCAAGGATTCACAGAGCGGAATGTGGGTGTTTCGCAAGAGCATATATGAACGCATGAAGGTACTGAGCGACGGTATGTCTTTCTCGCAGGACATAAAGATTGAAGCACTAAGGCATGGCACCCTTATCGAGATTCCTATCAGGTATGGAGTCAGGGTAACTAAGCCGAAACTCCGGACATGGAGAGATGGCTTTTCCAACCTCTTCCACCTGATGATCAAGAGAATCAGCGAATAAAAGTTATGTTGTCTGACATAATAGCAATGTTTATATTTTAATAAGGGCTAATTGATCCGATGGCAGTACGCTTAGGACGTAAAAAGCAGCTGAAAAATGAGATCCGGAAGCCTGGGGAGCCAAGGCGTTTCATTGATCTCAATGATCTTAATTTTAGTTCGGATGCATCAGAAATCAAGACCACTGTAAAGGTAGCGGAGATATACAGATACGAGGATATTTTCCTGATAAGGGAGTTCATAAGTGACGGAAGTTTTGTCATAGTTGATTGCAGCAAGATTTACAAGGAAGAAAGCCTGTTCAGGAATGTAGTGGAAGAGCTGAGAAGGCTTGGCAAGGATTCGGGCGGGGATATTGCGAGACTTGGTGAGTCGCTTATCATTGTTACACCAAAAGGCGTCGGCATCGATAAGCAGAAGGTCCGCGGCAGTCTTATCTAATCAGCTCGAGACGTTCGTTGTTAAACCCTTGTTGACCTTGGCTGGCGTTCTTTTCAATATCAGTGAGGTGCCTGCAATAACAAGGATAGCGGCAATCAAGAAATCAATAGAATAACCAGCATATTGCGATATGATTCCAGAGAGGAGTCCGCCGAATATCTGTCCCATGCCATTAAGCGAGTTGTAATAACCTATCGTCTTTCCCCTTGTTGCTTTAGGACTTATCAAAGTCACCGAAGTGGTTTCTGCGATACCGATAAAGCTCCATAAAGAACCTAGTGCACCATAAATGATAAGGGCAATTATGAGCCATAATGCAGATTGGAACATAATGAACGAGATTGCTCCAAAAACCGAGAATATTACAATTCTTGTGATTAGAGCAAACGCAAGAGATTTACGGATGCCAATCCTATTGTTTATCCTCCCTGTATATTGATAGGTAAATGCACCCAAGCCGGAGTTGAGTATATACATTATATAAATTTCGACCTCGCTCGCCCCAAGACGGTCTATGGCAAAAACCGGGTATGGAACGAAAAACAACTGGAAAGCGAACATCAACAGAAAGGTGCAGAAAAGATAGAATTTTAAGTCCTTTCCAAGGCGAGTTTTGCTTTCTCCCAAGCCTACAAAGTGTATGATGCTGGAAGGGAAGAACCGGATTCGTTCCATGATCCGGATTGAATGTATATTCGACAGGCGCCTTCTTTGAATTGTTCTCTTAGGCTCCGGGATTGCCAGAAATATTATGATGGCTGAAAGCAGATATATGAATGCAGATATGATGTATATATTTACGAGAAGCTCAGAGCTCTTATTTGCAAGGAAAGCAATGAAAATTGTTCCAAATGCAAGTCCGATGACAGTTCCCATTGATGCAACAAAGTTAAAGCGTCCCATTACTCCTGGCCATTTGTCCTCGCTGGAATTCTCTATCAGAATCATGGTGCTTACAGGCACAGAGGCCATGGAAACGACCTGGAATGCTATCAGAACAAGAATGTAGGAAAGGAGAGCATGAACGTAAAGCATTGGTAGTAAGGAGAGGAAGCCTCCGATGAAGCCAACCAGGATGAATATCTTTCGTTTTTTGTACCTGTCTGACAAAAGACCCCAGAATACAAGCGCTGGCACAGAAGCAGCAGATGCAATAGCAGATGTTATTCCAACGTCAAAAACATTTAGGCCCAGGTAAAATGTTATGAAGAGTGGAATAAGGGGGGTGGTTAAACCGCCCGCTGCGTTTGATGCAAGGTATCCCAGGTACCAACTGTGATTTGAATAGTTTTCCTCCTGCGGATCGGTCTCAGTAGTTAAGGTCATTCGCTGATGTGCTCCAGACTCAATTTACCGCATCCCTGCTAAATAGTTATTTCTTATGGTGCACTCAAAATTATCAGCTCAACACTAAATAGGTTGTAAAATAACGGTCAAACAAAATAGTTCCGCATACAAGCCTTAGCTGGTGTACTGTACTCTCTTAGAGAAAAACAGATCGTTGATTGAAAAAAAAGGTAAAAGGCATTGTGTTATTTTTTTAAAACATAGTTTTCTTGATTGCTTCCTGAACCTTCTTCTTCAGGTCTTCGTTTATTTCATCTATCTTGTGAGCTGTTTTTGCATGTTCTGCAATCTTCGGCATCAACTCTCCGGGGCTGCTACCCTTGACACTAAATCCGCAGTTCATCCCTATGTCAGCGCACTTAAATTTGTATGGCATATTTATCTCAAAGAGATTACAAATATAATATATATATTTATCTAAATATTCTTTACATTTTGTTTGTTTTAATTTTGGCTGGCGCTTGTTTTGACTTAACTATGTTCCTATCCAGAAGAAGTGATTTCAGCATTCGTGGATCTTAATACCCATGTAATCTTTCCTGACGTTGTTCGCCCTGACAGCATCCAGAAGCCGAAATCTTGAGACCTCAACCGCATCCCTGGATTTGTCTGCAAGTATCCACCGCCTTCCGAGCTTCTGTGCAACCACACCGGTTGTGCCGGATCCGCAGAAAAAGTCTGCCACTGTATCCCCACTACGCGTAGAAGAAGAAATAATTCTTTCAAGAAGGGATTCAGGTTTCTGTGATGGATATCCTACTCGCTCTTTGGCCTGAGAGTTTATATAAGGGATTTCCCAGACATCTGATGCATTCACATAGTTGTAAACTCCATTTGAGTCTCTGAAGAATTCTGCATCACCTGACCCATAATTTACCTTTCCAGCTTTCCTGTACCGGCTCTTTGTATATGCCTTTTCTTTCCATGGCTCAATTCTATATTCTTGCGTTTTAGAGTAGGCAAGTATGGTATCATGTTTCCGGGCGAACATGTTTTTGGATACACCGCCGGTCCTGTATCTCCATATTATTTCGTTAATAAAGCGGTTGTAACCAAATATACGATCCATTTCCACTTTGACGTAGTGCACTGCGTGCCAGTCCAGGTGCAGATATATCAGGCCGGTTGAATTCAGAAGACGCCTGGCTTCAATGAGACGCGGACTGAGCCATTTTATGTACCCTTCTATACCTCCAGAACCCCATTTATCCTCAAATGAATCCACTGATTCCCTTATTCTTGATCTCGCTCTGCGTTCCTTACGAGTGAAGAATGGTGGGTCCATGTAAATCAGGTCGATGAAGTTCTCCGGCAGGGCTCTCATTATCCGTAAGTTGTCGCATAGATAGAGCAAGCCAGTGCCCTGCTCATCTTTACCTCCAAATGCTTCTGGACTCATATCAGGAGGGCGCTGTTGATCCGCATGATCCTTTGATTTCTTGTTTGAAACATTAAGAGCGGTGACGGTGTCAGGCAAGGCACGTTTTTCAGGTTTGGGTTTTAGTTGCATGCGGTCTGTGCGTGCTGTCACTGCATAACACCTTATAAAAAAGGTACTAGAAAGGAGGTGCTTTCAAGGAACCCTGCAATAGTGACATTCCCTTGGATCTCTTCATCTCGAGCTTTGTATGTAGATCCCTAACCTTTGCCCTTTCTTCTTCCGCAAATTTCGCGTCAGTTATGGCGTCTATATTTATTGCAACATTCAGAAGGGCTCCCTCCGCCGCGGCAAATCCAAAGATCAGCCCGCATCCGGCATCCGTGACTGCATTCTTGTTACCTATCCTTATTAGCTCTGCTGAGAGATCCATGACCTCAAGCGCTTTTTCTGCGATCTTCCACGGAGGTTGTATTGCATGCTTCAGGGCGTCTTGAAGCATCTTTGATCTTTTCTCCTTTTCATCATCTGTTCCCTTTGGCAGCTTCCATGTTGCCGAGATGGCATTGAAGGCGGTTTCGTCATCTCTCATAAGATCCTCGAGTTCTCTTTTTAATCTTGATGCCTCCTCGCCTATCTGTGCTATCCTCTCCTGGTTCTGTTCATATCCTTTTTTCCCTGATGTTAAGGCAGATACCATCGAATCCAGTGCGCCACCAACAATGGCGACGAGTGCACTAGCAGCACCTCCACCAGGAACCGGGTCTTTGCTAGAAAGTCTCTCAATAAAATTTTCAAGTTCCATACATACTCACTCCATCATTCTAACTTCCAGAATCTGATCGGACTTAAGTGAATTTAGCTGCAAATAATACCTGGATGCTTCCAATATCGCTTCCATGGGGATAAGACCGACCACTTCAGATTCTGCAACTGTGATACCGTATCTGAGTGCTTCTAATTTGACAAGCTCAAACGCCCGGTAAACTGGTGTCTTTGAGAAATTGGTCAGGTTCATTGAAATCTGTACCATGTTTTTTTCCTTAATAAAGAATGCAAGCGACTTCACAAACGTCAAACCGCCATCCTTTGCCCTCAAGGCCTTCGCTACCTTCTTTCCTATTTCCAGATTGGTAGTGTTTAAATTGACATTGTATGCTATCAGGGCTTCTCGGGATCCAATGATTGAGGCACCTGCAGTCCCAACCTCAGATGGTCCGTAATCAGGTTTCCATTTCGCGTCGGATATGCTTTTAGCTAGTTCCTCGAATTGGAAGTTCTTGTTCCTGATATCCTCCAAATTCTTTCTGGATTCCAATAACGCGGAATTACCATACATGTATACAGGTATGTTAAGCTCCTTTCCAACCTGTTCTCCAAGTTTTCTGGATATTTCTATGCAATCCTTCATAGTAACATCTGAAATAGGAATAAACGGTACGACATCAGAAGCCCCAAACCTCGGATGTTCACCATGATGTTTTGTCATATCAATCAGCTTGGAAGCTGCCTTAATTCCCTCAAATGCTGCTCTTCTGGCTGGATCAGGGGGTGCTATAAAAGATACCACCGACCTGTTATGATCGGGATCCATTTCCTGGTCGAGTATCTTAACGCCATCTACTGAACGAATAGCTGCTACTATCTTGTCCACTATTTCTTTGTTTCTTCCATCGCTGAAGTTCGGAACGCATTCCACAAGCTGCATTGCATGAGTATCATATCCACTTAGAAAAATACAACGCATAAAAACTTGTTTAGGATCAGGCTTCGTAACGAGCCATTGATACTCTTTCTAGCCAGAGAAATTGTTTTAATGCTTAGATCATTTGTTCTCCAGATTTTGTGGTCAAAGATAAAATGTGTTGACTCAATTCACGAACATGATAGAGAGGTTCGTGGTTCTGAGAAACGGGATTATATTTCAGTACTGCGAAACCCGAAGGAAGGCCGAACGCGTTGTACGGCATGAGAGGGCTATCAGCAAAATTCTCAGGGTTCCTGTAAAATTGGAGATAATCAGAGAGGATGAATTGAGAAAAGCTTAGTTGCTAACAAGCATTAAACTGTGCATTTCCATGAATACCTGTTGTATTTCTTTGCTTAATGTTTACAATCCTCAATAAAAAGGAAAAATCTACTAATATCCTTCATATTATGTGGAATATTGACAACATCGTTCGCTGGCCCAAATATAGCCAAAGGACCCAGTTCCTGAGTGTGCCATACGTTCGATTTGTTATAAAGAATTGAGGTAAAAATGATAAACCCCGCAGAGTCCGGTTTAACGCTCCAACAGAGACTTTCTAAAACATCTCTCTTCAATGAGCTCGGAGATAGATGGTTGAGCCGAAGGAAGATAATTGCTGGAAGTAACACAAACCTGATGGAACTTGGAGAAATTAAGTATCAGGAAATTTACGAATACTATGCAAAAACCATAGCCAATAACTGGACCGGTGAACAATTCAGCCTGACGAAGGATGAAAAAGACTATTCCCAAATATCTGAAGTGGAAAGGAAAACTGCCGAGAGAGTTGTTGCTTCTCTTGTATTTCTTGAGAGCGAACTTCTCGATAATTATTACGTCATCGTACCTTACTTTACTGCACCTGAGTGCACCCTTGTTGCTTCTCCAATCATTGCGCAAACAGCTAACCACGCTAATGCTCTCTCAAATGTGGTAAGAGGAGTTGTGGGACAGCAAGAACGAGACCCCTTATACAACTCTTGGAGAACAATTGAGAATATGCGTGAAAGAAACAAGCTGATCAATAATAGATTCCTTGAATTTACAAATAAGCCCCTTGTGATAAATTTCCTGGATGATCTTGTTATAAGCATATTCATCCAGGTCGCGATGATACCATCTGAGCTGAGCCTTATTTACTCGCTTACAAGAAGAGGCAGGTTGCCTGGAACATTTGAGATCTTAAGGCGGATACAGCGTGACCTTGATATCCACTCGAAGGTATTCACTTCTATCTATCTGAAGCTCATTGAGGAAAACCCGACTTTAAATTCCACAGAACTCAAAGATCACATTCTTAAATTGACAAGGGACCTTACAAATCTTGAAACCGATTTTACGCAGTTTCTCACGGAAGGAATGATTCCTGGTCTGAACAACCTCATGATCGCCAAATTTACTCAGGCACAGGCAAACAAGGTACTGAAGATGCTCTCCATGGACCCGCTGTTTCCAGGGGTAGGAGGCCAACCAATTCCATGGTTTGAAAGCTATTCTGAGATAAGAACCCGCTGAAATTCTTTAATTTCTGATGTGTGTATACAAACATGGTCATGGTATTTAACCATGACTGGTAACATATTGGGTTTAGAAAAACAACTTATATAATTTAACATTGAAAACGTTACAAACATTTGCTGTATATTACGGGCTTTGCTCCGCTATACATGCGATTGGAGGTCGAATTTGATTGGAATTTATAATGAAGCCCACTAAAGTAATAAACCGAGAAGGTAAAGAGGTGCCTATCGATGTTACAAAGATCCGATCTGTTATTGAGAAAGCCTGCCAGGGGCTAAAAGTAGATCCGATGGAACTTGAACTCGATGCACAGATACATTTTACCGACAGGATCTCAACTAAAACAATACAGGAAACGTTGATCAGGGTCGCCAACGAGAAGGTAAAGATGTCTGAGCCAGACTGGACTTTTGTTGCTTCCAGGCTCTTGCTTCATCATCTTTACAAGGAATCGGCCCTTCAGAGAGTGGAGCCTTATGGCAGTTTCAAGACCCTGATAACCAAACTAGTCTCGGATGGGAGGTATGATTCCAAGGTACTATCAGAATATAATGAAGAGGACTTTGAAATGTTTGGAAAGGCCATCAGGCCTGAGAGGGATTTGCTTCTTAGCTATCCTGGACTGAAGCATCTTGTAGACAGATACGCGATTCAATCAAAAGACGGTAAATGGTTCGAATTACCTCAAGATGTTTTCATGGGCGTATCCATATACCTCGCTCTTGCTGAACAGAAGAAAGACAGAGTTTATTGGGCGCTGAAGTTTTATGAGGTTTTATCCAACCTCTACATAACTATGGCTACACCCACTCTCGCCCAGGCAAGACGCCCGAAGGGACAACTGAGCTCCTGCTTCATAGATACACCGGACGATTCGATCTCAGGCATCTTCGATGGATTGACTGCATTCGCGCAGATCTCTCAGAATGGAGGAGGAATGGGGGTCTATCTCGGTCATATCCGAGGACTTGGAAGTTCGATCAGGGACTACTCGGGCGTAGGAAGCGGCGTGATTCCATGGGTTAGACTGTACAACGATACAGCAGTATCGGTTAACCAGCTGGGACAAAGAGCAGGTGCAGCAAGCATTTGGCTCGACATATGGCACACTGATATTATTGACTTTCTGGACCTCAAAACCAATAATGGAGACGAAAGACGTAAAGCGCATGATATTTTTCCTGGAATATGCGTACCCGATCTGTTTTACAAGAGACTTGAGAAAGGAGAAAGCTGGTATCTTTTCGATCCGCATGAGGTTAGGATAAGAAAAGGATGGGCGCTTGAAGATTCATGGGGTGAAGAGTTTGAGAGGAGGTATATGGAATGCGCAGCCGATCCCGCGGTACCGAGGAAAGAGATCAGTTCGCTCGAGCTTATGGGATTGATTCTGAAAAGCCTCTATGAGACAGGCGGTCCCTTCTTCTTCAATCGCGATACAGTTAACAGGCTCAACCCTAACAAGAATACAGGGATAATATATTCATCCAACCTGTGCACGGAAATAACGCAGAACCAATCATCCACTATGCGCATGCATGAATCAAGCGAATCCGACTCGATAACAATCAAGTACAAGCCAGGAGATATGGTTGTATGCAACCTTTCTTCTATCAACCTCGGCAGAACCAATACACCTGAGCTGCTATCTGAAGTCATTCCCATTCAGGTAAGAATGCTTGACAATGTCATAACGCTAAACAATTTACCTGTCCCGCAGGCAACACTTACAAACACGAAATACAGGGCAATTGGGGTAGGGGTATCCGGATACCACCAACTTCTGGTCCAGAACGGCATAGACTGGGAATCAGATGATCATGTGGCATTCGCAGACAGGCTGTTTGAGCATATCAATTACGTTGCCATCAAGGCAAGCAGTGATCTTGCTGAGGAGAGGGGATCGTACCCACTGTTCAAGGGAAGTGATTGGGAATCAGGTGAATATTTCAGGCTCAGGGATTACACGGATTCAAAATGGCAGGAGCTTGCGGAGAAGGTCAAAGCTTCGGGGATGAGGAATGGCTACCTTATGGCTATCGCCCCAACTGGAAGTACAAGCGTGATTGCCGGCTCTACCGCGAGCGTGGATCCAATCTTCAAGCCCGTTTTCACCGAAGAGAAGAAGAGCTTCCTTATAAAGCGTGTAGCACCTGAACTCACGCCAGAAAATGCCCGGCTATACAAGGAGGCGCATTCCATAGATCAATCCTGGAGCATCAAGGCAGCTGCGGCAAGGCAAAGGCACCTAGATCAGTCGCAGTCTCTCAACCTGTACGCAACCCAGGATCTTGATGAGCGTAGATTCATGAATCTGTATTATGATGCATGGAAGATGGGTGTAAAGACCATTTACTATTTCCGGAACTATACAAAGGACGAAGAAGAAGTTAAAGAGGAGGCGTGTGAATCATGCCAGGCATGAGGTGACATATAATGCAGAAAAAATTGTTATTCAACCCTGATGGAACCAGGGATTTAAAGTACCAGAGACTGGTAGGTGGCAAATCGACCAACCTTATTGAATTTGCAAACGTGAAATATGACTGGGCAGAGCAGCTTTATAGAAAAATGCGACAGTTTTTCTGGATCCCTGACGAGGTACCGCTTGGAGATGACAAGAGACAATATCCAAAGCTTACCGAGGCAGAGCAGACTGCTTACAAGAAAACACTCGCCTTCCTGATCTTTCTGGATAGTATACAGGTGGATAACCTTGGAGCTCTTGCTCTTTATATAACGGC
This sequence comes from Thermoplasmata archaeon, assembly GCA_021800105.1. Classification (GTDB taxonomy): domain Archaea; phylum Thermoplasmatota; class Thermoplasmata; order Thermoplasmatales; family Thermoplasmataceae; genus UBA582. The sequence continues at coordinate 13,709 of JAJYZI010000003.1, read as the reverse complement.
GCCTGAAGTCGTCGCATGCCTCAAGACCCAGGCATTCTTTGAGACAATACATGCACAAAGTTACGATTACCTTCTGACTTCGGTTGTAGACTCAATAACTCGTGACGAAGTATATACAATGTGGAAGGACGATGCCAATCTTCTCACCAGGAACAAGTTCATCACGGATCAGTACCAGGAGTTTATTGAAAACCCCAACGAACGTGCCTTCCTGAGATCCTGCATGGCTGACTACCTGTTGGAAGGAATTTATTTCTACAGCGGCTTTGCCTTCTTCTACGCTCTGGGCAGACAGGACAAGATGGGAGGGACAGTGAGTCTAATACGCCTTATCCAGAGGGATGAGAACACGCATCTTGCACTCTTCACACACATACTGCGAACACTCGCGGATGAGAATCCTGAGTGGTACACAAGCGATATAAAACAGGAATTGTCAGCAATGCTTATGACAGCAGTGGAGCATGAAATATCCTGGGGAAAATATGTCACAAGAAACCAGATTCTAGGGCTATCGGATAACATCATTGAGAATTACATCAAGTATCTGGGAAACATGAGAGCTGAATCAATCGGACTGGAGCCTCCATACGAAAAGATCAAGCATCCAATGCCATGGGTCGACAGTTTTGCGGCAATGAATTCAACCAAGACAGATTTCTTTGAGAGAAGGGTTACAAACTATCAGAAATTTGGCGGTTCTATGAATTTTGACAAGCTTAAACCTCCTGGTTCAAGCTGATAAGTTTTAAGAAAATTCATCTTTTACCCCAAGAATTTTTGCCTTAAGGGTTCTTAGCGAGAAAAGAAGTATAATTGCTCCTAGGAACGATAACAGGAAAAGTAAAACAGCTCCAATTTTAACAGGACCATAATTGAACCTGGCTCCTAGCTTGTAGACAGTGAGACAGGCCATTATATAACCTACCAAACCGATCAGGCCGCCAAGTACCACCAAGGCCAGGCCACCTATCAAGGTAAGATAGTGCCCGGAAAGATAGGCCAGGCTGAATTGCGTTGCCGAATAAGAGTTCAGAAAACCCAGCGTGATAATTGCTCCCGGTATCAGGAGAACGAGCCCAACAAATAGGATATAGGTCGCGGTCACTCCTGTCCTGTACTCAGAATCGATTATTCTCATCATTGAGAAGCCGTGGTTCATTATTATAAAACTGATTATCGATATGACAATCATACCGATTAGAGTGTATTCCAGCATAGGCATCTGACTGGCAAGTTTTGGGCCATCGATGGTAACGGTAGTGGGATTATAATACGGCTGGAACGTATTGAAAAGAAGATTTACCTGAAAAGGTGATGCAACTATGTATAGAATCTCTTCTATGATAATTAGGGGCATAGCGTACCTGAGGAAGTCCATTCCCCTCGTGAAGATGCCTCTTCTGTCTATCCTTATTCTGGATTCGGCAGTAACCGAGCGAGGTAGAATCGCGGCGCAAATAACGCAGTTCTCCAGTACGTCTTCGTTAATTGCTCCACATCTCTTGCACTCTCTGACCATTAGCTTTGTAGAATGCATTAACAATATATAATTATCATGATGAAAAAAGAATGATAGTGTTACAAAAGATTTGTGCCCTTTTGTACTAGTATTTGCCAGATATATATGTAATACGATATATCATACTCCAGATCTGGAGAAAGCTCGCAAAATTAAATACGATTTTAAAATTACCGGTGGAGAGCAGGGGTTGTCGAGATTGGTCAAAGGCGCCAGATTGAGGGTCTGGTTCCGTAGGGATACGTGGGTTCAAATCCCATCCCCTGCATTTCATTGTCCTTGACTAACGAATCAGGGCAATATAGTTACTTCAGGTTGTTTTGTTATTTTCTCAAAAAACATATACTTTCACAGTTTGAAGCAGCTTAAAAGCATGGATTATAAGGAAGAATGAATTATCCGGTTTTACCAATAACTATAATAGACATATTTGGTTATAATGATATAATAGATTGGAATGCACGATCACACCATGCACTTGTTGTCGTGCATTAAAAAATGAGTAATATAACGACCTTAAAGGATAGATATGCAGACTGGAAAAGGCGATTATGCCTTCGTAAGGAAATTCCGCGAATCGGATCTCGACGCAGTTGTTGCGCTTGCCAACAGCTCACTGACAGAATACTACGGGGTTGATCTTATATATGATTTGTCTAGACAGTGGCCCGAAGGCTTCCTTGTCTATCAGTTCGGAAATAACATTGTTGGCTTTCTTGCGGGGTCAAAGTACTCATCTAACGAGGCGAGGATCCTTCTTCTTGCAGTTGACACATCCTTCAGGAAAATAGGGATTGGTACAACGCTAGTCAACGACTTCACAAAGTTGTGCATGCAGCTTGGAATGATGAGTGTTAGGCTAGAAGTTCGCACTGACAATCTTGAGGCGATAAACTTTTACAGGAAACTTAAGTTTGTCGTCATTTCAACGATGAGAAACTACTACAGTGACTCTTCAGATGCACACGTAATGTGGCGTCTTCTCTCGCAATAAGTCCGCTTCAATCTTGTTTTTCATATAATATTTATTAGCAATGCACCAATTCGATAAAGATGATGAATGGTTTCTGGAGGGAAATCCGGAGAATAATCATAGTGATCATAGTTGCAGTAGCTATAGTCATTGCTGCAGGCTATGTCTTCGATTTCATTGCAACATATGAACCAATCCTCGTACCCTACAGGCAATACGTTCTCTATGCAATTGCCGCAATAATCATATTCGGCTTTGCACACATCATAAACAGGACTATAGGAGTCTTTATAGAAAAGGCATCTTCTAAGCCGGGAAAGCGCAATTATCGTGGTCTCTATACACTGTTCAGGGCACTGATCTATGGTGGAGCAATCGCTGCCTTTCTTGCTTATGTCGGTATCAGCCTTACAGGAGCCCTTATTGGAGGAACAATCGGTGGCCTGATCATTTCTTTCGCATTGCAGAACACAGTATCCAGCTTGCTGTCAGGCCTATTACTTTCCAGCTCGGGCGTTATAAAACCAAAAGAGCCTGTGTCATTTTATTCGTGGCTATTTGACAACCCTGTTGTGGGAGAAGTGCTTGATGTAAGCGTCCTGACAACAAAAGTGCGTACAACGGATGGGCTTGTAACAGACTTACCCAACACGGCGTTACTAGGGCAGTCCCAATTTACCAGCCTAGTCAGTGGTGATCATTTATCATACAACGTGCTCATTGGTTTCAATCCGGATGTTCCCATCAGGCAGATAATCAATGAAGCAACTCTCGCTATTGATAAAATCAAGGAAAATATAGGATTGCTGGAGCATCATTCGTTCTTCTACTCAAAAACGTTCAACAATAGCAGCGTTAAGATAATCTTCTTCTTCAACGACCTGAGCAAGTTTAATCTTATCATGCATGAGATCACAACTGCTTACGAAGAAGCATACTGGAAGATAAAGAACAAGATGGCAGAGGATGCAAAGAAATCCTCGGGTTCAGTTCCTTGAGACAAGGGTGACGATATCTTCATCCCTGAGTTCATAGTCTAGGCCAGCCCTTATCTCACTTTGTTTCCTCTTGCTGTTAAGTATTATTGCATACTTAAATGATGACAGCATCTCCCTGCTTATCCTCCTGCAGACCTCTCTTACCCTTACTCCGCCCCTGAGAATCAGAGGCCGTTCATAGTCGACTTCACCTGATTTTTCTCTGAGATATATCCTCACGAGATTCAGCCCTCTGAAAATCAGGTTCTTGAGATCTTCAATTCCTTCGCCTGTACTAGCGGATACAAAAAGGTATTGAAGTTTAGGCGGAAGGCTTGAAACTATCTCCTTCATGTCATGGGGAAGGTCGCTCTTGTTGATCGCAATTACAGCAGGAACATGCATCGTATTCCCGCGCAGGAAATCGATGATGTCGTCAACGTCAACGTTTTCCCTGATGTAGAGATCACAATTTGTTATCTTGAATTCCTTCAGGATCTCTTTGATCTCCTCCTCCTTCACGCTTATTGACCTTGGAGAATATATCCTGATTCCTCCGCTCCCTGTTTTCTTCATGGCGATGTTCTTCTTTTTTCGGCCAACAACGATGCCTGCGTTCCTCAGCTCCAAAATGATGGTATTTAGTCCCTTGCTCTTCACATCGGTAACAAGAAGAATCAGGTCAGCTGCCCGGACAGCACTGAGAACCTCCCTGCCTCTACCCGAACCGGAAGCAGCGTTTTCAATGATCCCGGGAAGGTCAAGGATTTGAAGGATTGCACCATTATATTTCATGGTACCTGGAATTACCTTCAGTGTTGTGAAGGCGTAACTTCCTATCTCACTGTCTGAGTTAGTAAGCCTGTTCAGGATGCTACTTTTTCCAACATTAGGAAAACCCACGAGCGCAACAGTTGCATCCCCGCTCTTCTGGATTGCGAAGCCTTTTCCTCCTCCTTTTTTGTGTGATTCGGCCTCGATGATTAGCTGAGACATCTTTGCTTTCAGTATACCTATATGGTGTTCAGTCGCCTTGTTATACTGGGTCTTCCTGATCTCGTTCTGGATATCCTTGATTCTTTCCTCGATTGTCGGCACAGTTATCTCCCTAGTCTCAGCTCGTATGCATGTATTGTTTCTGTTTCGAAATGTTCACTACCCAGCATTAAGAAGTCGAAATTTCTGAATTCTTCAACTAGATTGCTTATATTAGTGAGATCTGATAATATAAGATAAATAGAACCGTTATCAGCAAGGTACGAAGGGGCTGCTGCAAGGAATCGACGTATAACAGCAAAGCCGTCGATTCCTCCATTCCAAGCTTCTGCTCCTTCAATATTATCGTTCGCAGGCAGATAAGGCGGGTTGAATATTATTGTGTCATATTTTCCCTTAACATTTTGGAAGAGATCAGAGAGTGCCAGGTTTATGCTTACACCATTAAGAATACAGTTTCCGGATGCGCAATCCAGCGCATCTCTGGATATGTCCACTGCATCCACCTGCTTCCCATTCTTTGCAAAATATATTGCTAACAGCCCGGAACCTGTGCCAATCTCCAGCACCTTTCCATGACATTTAGCCTCCCTTAATAGAAGAAAAGAATCTTCAGCAGGAACATACACCGGATGCTCAGCATTATATAAGACACCCAGGTAGTTTTTCAAAGGCATGCGAGGCTAATGTCAAGCACATTCTTAAATGGTGATAGTGCATTCTTTCACGTTTTAGGATAAAGAATACGGGCTTCTTGTTTAATTGAGATCCAATTTCGCGTATAAATAAACAGGGCATCGTTAAATAACAGGTTTGTATGCAGCGCAGATCATTGATATATAATATGATTGAATTGCTTGGGAGTTGATTACAGGTTGACTTTGAAAGTTATCGTTGCGGAAAAAGCAGATGCCGGAAGAAGGATTGCATATTTCCTCTCAGACGGGAAACAGAAGGCAAAAAAAGCTAAGGGTCTAAATTATATTGAATTCAGAAAAGGAGACGATGATTATGCCCTAGTTTCGCTCAGCGGGCATGTTGTTGAGCTTGATTTTCCAAAGGAGATGAATGATTGGAGTTCCGTCGATCTAAACAAACTCATCTTCGCAGAGATAAACAAGAACCTCAAGAATAAGACTGTAGGGAATACGCTGCTTGAATTTGGCTCAAGAGAAAGCGAATTCATAATAGCAACTGATTATGACAGGGAAGGAGAACTCATAGGTACTGAGGCCCTGGAGCTTGCCGGATTTAACAGAGATCCCAAAATTAACAGGATCAGGAGGGCAAAGTTCAGCACCCTGACTAGAGAGGAGATTGAAAGCGCGTTTGCCAACCTGATTGATGTTGACTATGACCTTGCGGATTCCGCCGGAGCCAGGGAAGAAGTTGACCTTATTTGGGGAGCGGTACTGACGCGCTTTTTCTCAGTGTCGACAAAGAGATTAGGAAAGGACTTCCTCTCCGTCGGAAGAGTGCAGACGCCCACACTTGCTCTTATAGTCGAGAGGGAGAATGAAATCACCGCTTTCAAGCAGGAGACCTTCTGGAAGATAATTATCACTTTTAACAAGGGAGGTCATTTTCAGGGAATTTATGAGAAGACGCAGTTGTTCGATAAGAAGGACGCTGATGCGGTATTCTCGGCGGTAAACGGACAGCCTGGATTGACGAAAAGCTTTGAGAAAAGCGTTCAGAGAATACCAAAACCACCTCCGTTTAACACTACAGAGTTCTTAAGAGAGGCAAGCAGGATAGGAGTGAATCCCGCAAGGGCAATGTCTATTGCGGAGAGCCTCTATGTAAAGGGATACATAAGCTATCCAAGGACCGATAACACGGTATATCAAAGAAGCATCAGCCTTACCGGCGTTCTAAAGAAACTGCAGAAGGGAGAGTTCAAGGACGACGTTGAGAGAGTACTCGCTCAGGATTCAATTCGCCCATCCAGGGGCCGGACAGAGGCAACAGATCACCCGCCAATATATCCCGTCGCAGTTCCGAAGGGAGTAGATTTGAAAGGTGATTTTCACAAGGTTTACGAACTGATAGTTCGAAGGTTCCTTGCAACCCTTTATAGGGATGGGCAGAGGGAGGTCAGGAAGGCTACGATCCAAGTATCAGGATACGATTTTATTTCAGAAGGATCTAAGATAATTGACGAAGGGTGGCTTTCCCTCTATCCATACAGGAAGGTCAGCGAATCATATCATCCGGATCTTGTCGAAGGAGAGGAGGTTAAGGCAATAAAATGGGAGATGCTTGAGGATCACACAAAACCGCCTCCAAGATACGATGCTGCAAGCCTCCTGAAGTTGATGGAGTCGCTGCGTCTTGGAACGAAAAGCACCAGGCATGACATAATACAGAAGCTCCAGGACAGGGGATTTATTCAGGGGAACCCCGTCAGGCCGACCCATCTTGGAATTGGATTTATTCAGGCAATAAAGCTTATCAATTCACCGATTTCCAAGCCAGAGATGACTGCAAGGCTAGAAGAGGACATGGACAGGATAACCAAGAAGGAGATTTCCAAGCAGGCGGTCGTGAACGAATCAAGAGAAATGCTTTCAAACGTTCTGAAGGATTTTATTGCAAATAAGCAGAAGATAGTTGAGGTCATAAACAGCTCGGCCAGGAAAGGAGATATAGTTGGAACATGTCCGGAGCATCATACTGATCTTATAATCCTGAAAAGCAGGGATTCTGCGAAGATCAAATGCACTACAGATAACTGCAAGATTGACTTCTATGTACCGCCAAACGCACTTATCAAGGTTGAGGAAAAAACCTGCCCAGACTGTTCTCTTCCACTGATAAGGATAATCAGGAAGGGACAGGCACCGGAAACTAGATGCATGAATCCTTCCTGTACATACAATAAGAAGAATGCGTCTTTAGGAGCCTGCCCTGTCGATGGCGGTGATCTCGTCGTACGGCAGTCGAGAAGCGGAAAAAGGTTCCTAGCATGTACAAACTATCCAAAATGCACACAGACCTACCCACTTCCACAGATGGGTTTTATCTCCCCTACCGGAGAGAAATGCCCTTATTGTGGTGCACCCCTGCTCGTTTCGGCCAGGAAGGGTTACAGGTGGAAGTTCTGCCCGAAGATAGACTGCGAATACAATAAGAAGAAGAATGAGGCAAGAAAGGAAGAGAAGGTTAAGTCCTGAAGCTTGGACAATAATAATCTATATCGTAGCTTCGATTCTTTCGGTACTGTTCACTGAAGGTCTTACATCGTCAGGATATCAGGGCAGTTCCAGTACTTCCGAAAGCTTTGGATATTTTATAATATATATAGTCGCTACAATTTTCATAACACTTTTGATACTGTTCCTGGCCCGCAGAAAAAAGGGAAAACCTATCAAATATGTGTTCCTGTTTGTAATGGTGTATGTTGTCTTTTTTGTTGCGCTTGTAGTTGCCGACTACGCATATGCTTATCTGCAGTATTTTTTCCTATACATTATATATACCCCATTTCCACAACTTCCGAATATGCTGACAGCAGATTTTTATCTGATCTGGCTGATTCCGCCAGCATTCATCGGTTATGAGCTTTTCACAAAGCCCAACTGGATTGTTGTGAATATAACAGGACTCATAATGGCGATCGGGATAGCATCGATATGGAGCCTTTTCCTCGGTGTCTGGTTTGCTTTAGCCTTGCTGATCATACTTGCCGTTTATGATTACATATCTGTTTTCAAGACTAAACACATGATCACACTGGCGAAAGTTGCACTGGATGAAAGCATACCAATGCTTTTCGTTGTGCCGGAATCCTCTGACTTTGATATGTCCTCGCTCTCGATAGAGAATAGAGGCGAAAATAAGGCTGTTCTCCTAGGTTTTGGAGATGTTGCCATACCCACTGTGCTGGTTGTATCCTCTACTGTTTATGGAATCGGGAAGGCGTTGTCTCCCGCTTTCTTCTTCTTTCCCTTTGTCGGTGGGATAATCGGCATGATTTATCTCATGTTTTTCATGAAGAGAAGGCCCGCTCCCGGGCTTCCTGCGATAAATGGCGGAGTAATTGCTGGTTTCGCCCTGGCACTACTTCTCTCTAGTATCTAAAGTCAATGCAGGAATACACGTTTGCCTGTGAAGTACAGTGGAATGGAATACTCCTCGCACTTCGCAATCACCTCGTTATCCCTGATGGATCCTCCCGGCTGGATAATTGCCACCACACCAAGCCTCTTTGCTTCCTCCACACTATCCGAAAACGGGAAATACGCGTCTGAAGCAAGCACCGATCCCTCTGCCTTTTCACCTGCAATCTCCCCGGCCATCTTTAATGCCCTGACTCTTGAAGTCTGCCCGGATCCCATTCCTGTAACAGCATATGATTTTGCCAGAACAATAGCATTGCTTCTGGCATGTGCAACGACTTTCCATGCGAACATTAGGTCTGCCATTGCTGATTCTGGTGCACTCATGGAAGTTTTAAGAACAGTATTAACTGGTAATGCCCTGAGAGGGGTCTGCGCTAGGACACCTCCGGAAACTGAGCGAATCCTCATTTCACCGTCCATTTTCATGCTGGTTTTGAGGATCCTCAGGTTCTTTCTTTTCCTCAAAATCTCAAATGCCTCATTGGAATATGATGGTGCGACAACAACTTCGGCAAAGTTTTTGGCAATGAGACCTGCCGTCTCCGCATCAATCTCGACATTGGCAGCCATCACAAAACCGTAAGCCGATTCTGGATCTGCGTCGAATGCCCGGGAATAGGCCTCTGAAAGCTTTGCGGAAGAAGCCACCCCGCATGGGGTCAGATGCTTCACTATCACTACTGTCGGTTGCTCGAACTCTAATGCAGTCTCTAAAGCAGCGTTTGAGTCCAGTATGTTGTTGTACGATAGCTCCTTTCCAGACATCTGAGATGCGCCAGGAATGCCCAGCTTCTCATCGCCATGGTACATGTATGCTTCCTGATCGGGGTTTTCCCCGTACCTCAGCCTCGTGCCACCCGTAAATCCAAGGAAGAGGTTTTCCATGCTGTGCTCAGGTAAGAGTTTTCTGGACAGGGAGTTGTATATGTCAACATCATAGGTGACAGCCAGTGAAAATGCTTTGATTGCAAGTTCCTGTCTCACATTCAATGGTATGGTCCCTTCCTCCCGAATGATCCGGGAAATCGGTACATACTGATCTTTAGCTGTTATGACAGAAACATGAGCAAAGTTCTTTGCTGCAGCGCGGATAAGGGATATCCCCCCAATGTCGATATTCTCTATCATTGCATCCAGCTTCCCACTTGCTGCAGCTTCATGAAAAGGGTACAGATTGGAGATGACCATGTCAAATTGCGGGAATTTCATCGCTTTAAGCTCCTCGTTGCTTTTCGCATCTCTGTTGGAGAGTATGCCTGCAAAAATAGAGGGAACAAGTGTCTTGACCCTTCCTCCAAGAAGTTCCTCAAAACCGGATAGTTTTGAAGTGCTGATAGCGTCTATACCAGCTGATTTAATAAAATCGGCAGTTTTACCGGTCGCATAGACAATATCTCCTTCATGGAGAATGTCCTTGAGGAAGGAATCTAGCCCATTCTTATCATAGACGCTCGCCAGTATGTTCATGCCTGGCAATACACTGGGAATAAATCACCTTTTCTTTATACGAGAAGAATACCGGGCATTAGTTGCCGCACAAGTGATTGTTGAAATGGAAGGTGCAAAATATTTCTGTTAGCAAAGGAATAAGAGGTTCCAGTGCAGAGATAATGCCATATTTTTTATAAGCATGGAAATAAAGGCGAACCTGTCATGCGCTTCGCTTTATAACGCGCAGGCAATAACCAATCATGATAGTCGCATTTGTCGGAAAGGGTGGCGTGGGAAAGACATCCGTCGCAAGCGCTTTTGCGCTCGAACTTTCGGGTTTTGGAAAAACTTTGATTGTATCTACTGACTTTATGCCATCACTACAATTCATTTTTACCCCTAATGATACTGTTTCCGTAATGGACCTGACTGAAAATGAAGTCTCCACGAAATGGGAAGAAAAGTACGGAAAAGATGTTATTCAGATAGCCAGTGAATTCATGGAAGTCGATGAAGACCTGTTGCATCATGTGTCCAGTGCACCGGGTGTTCCAGAAGAATTTATAATTTCAAACCTTATAGAGCTTGAACGTTCCGGTGATTATGACTTCATTGTCTGGGATACCCCTGCTTCATCATCGACAATGCACCTCCTGGAACTGGAAAGGGATTTTTATAATCACCTTAACAGGGACGTAAAATTCTACCTGAAACTCAAGAAAAAATTCAGGGTATCGAGGACATTGGAAATAATCGATGCATGGAAGGAGCTGGCCGAAGATACATGGAAAGGATTGACACAAGCAAGTTTTGTCCTTGTTACAACAATGGACGACCTTGCTTTGCTGCAGTCTGACGATATTTCAACGGATTTTAACGACATGGGCCTAAGGATTGAATTCAGGATATGCAACAGGGTAAAAGAGATTGACCTCGAAAATGAAAAGTGCTCCATACAGATTGAAGAGTTTTCCGGTAATGCGAGGAAGATTGTTGAAGCGATGAGGCCTTCTATCAGGCCGGCCTTAAATCTTTTTACCAACAGTAAAAATCGCGAAGAAGACGATTGATCCAAAGAATTAATCTGGAACAAAAGTCCACTCTTTTTCTGCTATTTATCTTTAGCGCTTCAATGTCAAGAAAGCATAATTGAAAAAAAAGCGCTTTTAAATGTCAATTATTCCTGCAAATTTGACGAACTTTAAAATATGATTTTTATTTACGGTGTGAGTATGAAATTCTCCTTAAGAAGCATACAATCTTACATTTACGTTATCATGGCAGCCGTGTCGATAGTCGTTTTTGTGATAGTTTTCAATGATCTTGTCATCGGTAACCAGGCCATTATCAAATCCGGACTCTCCTTTGCTTCCACGGGAAACTGGATGTACTGGATATTCATTGTCAGCCTGCTAGGACTTATTATTTTTATATATCTCTACCTCAAGTTTCTAACAGATGCAAAGAAGTTTTCCGATATAATTTCAGGCAGCAGCAAACAGAATTTTATCAAGAACCTCAAGGATCTGGAACGGATTGCCTATAAGCTTGGACCGGCATTTGAAGAGAAGCTTCAGGAAGCTAAATCCCGTTGGAATTACAAGGGCTGAGACTTATTGAACCATTTCCCTTACAAACTGTGGTAGTTGAAGGGCTCCGTGCAATACTTCCGAGTTGAAATACTTTCCATGGCGGACATCTTTCTGAAAGTTTAGGCTAGAATCTGACCCCATTGTGAAGGACCAGAAGCCGCTGGGATAAGTTGGAATAAAACAGCAATAAGTATATACATTTTTGAATGCTTTCTTCATTCCACTGTTTGCAAGCTTGATTGCCTTTGGTTGATACAGTGGCGATCCGGACTGCGTAACTGCGACTCCTCCTTCTTTGAGTGCTGAATGGATTGAATGATAGAAATCCTCTGAGAACAAGCCTTCGGCAGGTCCTTCAGGATCAGTGCTGTCAACCAGAACAAAATCAAACCTATTCTTGGAATTCTTCGCATATTTTATCCCGTCATCTATAATTAGATTGCATCTACCGTCCTTGAATGCTGCTGAAAGGTTAGGAAAGAATTTCTTTGATACCTCAACAACCTGGGAATCTATTTCCACGTTTGTAACTTTCTTGAATCCCAGAGACAACAGGCTTGTAGCTGTTCCTCCATCGCCCCCACCTATAACAAGCGCCGATTCCGGTTTTATTCCAAATGCATAGAACGGCATCATTGTTATCATCTCATGATAGATGTGCTCGTCGTATTCGGTGAGCTGAACTGTCCCATCAATGGTGAGTAATTTGCCAAAGTCATATGTCTCGAAAAGATCAATCCTCTGGAAGTCAGTGCGTACAGATAGAAGCTGATCCTTCACCCTGAAAGAAAGCTGCAGGTTGTCCGAGTACCTTTCCGAAAACCAGTTCTCTATTAATTTCACTGGCGCTGATCGATATTGAATATTTAAGAATTTATTTGGTTTCTTCCTTCATTGCATCAAGCTGGGTTCTTTCATTTTCCAGTGAGAAATTCAACGTTCTTTCTGTAATAATGTCAGGAAAGGGATTGATTTTTAACCGCAGAAAGTCACTATTATGCAAGTGAAATAATATTATGCTGAAAGTCTAGGAATTTTCCATATGCTATAAGGTGAAAGCAACGTTACAATGATAATTCCTCGACTTTATTTATATGATAATTTTTTTATGCAAATAATGAGATTTGTTAAAATGACGCATTTTAGCTTACGGATTAAAAACCAAATCAAAATATTTTAATACTATTTTGTGAATACACATGTAGGAGGTGCCAAATGGTAGGAATAAGCGAACTCTCTAAGACGGTCTCAAAGAAGACTTCAACCACGCAGAAGCAGGCCAGGAACGTCATAAAGACATTTTTGGACAACGTCGTTGCTGAAGCAAACAGGGGATCCAAGATCAACCTTGCAGGCTTTGGAATATTCGAGCGCAAGACTCAGCAAGCAAGGAAGGCAAGAAACCCACAGACCAGAAAAATAATTGACGTCCCGTCAAAGAAGAAATTCGTATTCAGAGCGTCCAGCAAGGTCAAGTACAAGTAATCTTCTTGTAATTGACCCTATATTTTTCTTGTGATTTTTTTATTATAACCTTGTATAACGTTTCTAGAATTATTATTGCATCATCTTGTGAGCGCTAAAAGTATTGCTGGAGTTTTCATACAGATCAGATAGAGCCTGCGGGTAACGTATTTGACTTGGGCTTAGTTGCTTCGGGCTTCTGAATGTACTGACTTATTAGCGTGATGACCGTATGTGCATCAGTCTCATCCAGGTCGGCAATTACATTCCCGCCAATTTTCAGTCGTTTCACTTTCCTGATTTTCTGGACTTTCATGGCCTGCTCCTCTTCCTTTATGACCTTTAAGTTTTCAGGATCAAGCAATGGCTCTTTTTTCCTTAGCTTTTCCAGAATTCGGTAGGAATCTTTTTTCTTAATAATTGTAACGGAGGCAAAACCATGTTTCTTGAAATACTTGGGCTGAACGACCTGTAAGCTGGAAATTTCCTGATAAGGTACTATGCTCACCTTGAGGCCGTTTCTCCAGACGTTAAGTATGACCCTCTGGTTTGTGACCAGGTATTTTGTCTTCCTAAATCTTGAATTTATCTGGCGAGCCCCTAAGATAAAGGTGGGAATAGCAGTTGCAC
>JAJYZI010000095.1 GCA_021800105.1 Thermoplasmata archaeon | reverse complement strand
CTCCATTTTCAATAATAACCTCTTCAAACCACATTGAAAGTATTCTTGCAATAAATTGCAATGCTGAAGTCTCAAGATCCGGTATCTTGAATGATATCTCAGATTTTTTATTGACCATCATGAAACCGGATCTGTAACCCAGGGTTACCCATAGCCAATTTGTAAACGGGTATAGAAGGTCACTATAATGAGGATGTTTTCCCTCACTACCGGGAAAGAACAGATTCCAGGCAAGATCAAGGCGAATTTGGTCTGTTTCCTTATCATTTTTTGTCAATATTGCTTTCATTTTAAATGCATATTGAAGGGACTATTAAGCATATTCGATTTTTAAAAATGGCTCTTCTTAGTTTTATATTTGCTTCTATAGCTTAAGATTGAATTTGCTTGATATAGATAATGACCTGGAATCAGAAATCATTGACGCATTTTGATAAAATAAATGTTTCCTTGGTAAGTTAGGTTTAAGTCCTTCGATCCAAAATAAATCCATTTACACGAGAATAATGCAAATAGACTGTATTGCAAATGAAACCTAGGACAACCAAAAGAACAGCAGGCCTGTCGGGATTCGAACCCGAATCCTGGGCTCCGGAGGCCCAGATGATGATCCATTACACTACAGGCCCTGGGACCATTTTATTCTGAATGCCTGTGGGTTAGATATTACATTCGTTTTATTTCGTTTATTTTTACACAGGTCATGATCCAATAATTCTTTTATATCGTCTATCGATTGAACTAAGTGGATTTCTACACGGAGATTGAGAAAGAAATCAAGTCTGGAAAGATCAAGACAAAGTCCCAGCTTGAATCGGTTAAGTTCAGGATTGCAAAAGATCTCAGGATGGAGTGGATCCCCGGTGACACAGAAATTCTCAATTCATCAATATACAGCGAAGACGAGAAGGAACTGCTCAGGATAAAGAAGACAAGGACAGTTTCAGGGGTTGCCGTAGTCGCTGCGATGACTTCTCCTGAAAGCTGCCCACACGGTAAGTGCATTTATTGCCCTGGTGGCGTAGAGAACAATTCGCCTCAGGCATATACTGGATTTGAACCAGCAGCCCTGAGGGGTAGGAACCACGCATACAATCCATATGAAATTGTCTTTAACAGACTGAAGCAGCTGGAAACCATTGGTCACGATACGTCAAAGGTCGATTTAATAATAATGGGTGGAACTTTCACAGCAAGATCAAAGGATTATCAGGTAAACTACATAAAAGGCTGCCTGGATGGCATGAACGGTTCCGTAAGTCAGGATCTGCAAACAAGCATAGCGGAAAACGAGAAATCAGCAAGGAGATGCATAGGATTAACTGTAGAAACGAAACCAGACTGGTTCTTGCAGAACGATATAGATCTGGCGCTATCCTATGGAACCACAAAAGTTGAACTAGGTGTTCAGAACCTCAAAGAATCTGTTCTCAGGATGAATAACCGCGGGCATGGGATACGTGAGATAGCAAAGTCCACATGGCTATCAAAGGATGCGGCACTCAAGGTGGTCTACCACCTTATGCCTGGGATGTACGGATCTTCCATTGAGGACGATAGAAAAAGTTTCGAACGCATGATCTCATGCGATGCATACAAGCCGGACATGCTTAAGATATACCCCACGCTTGTTGTAAAGGGAACCTCACTCTACAGGCTCTGGAAGAACGGAAAGTATATTCCGATGGATACCGAGGAAGCAGTGGATCTGATTGCTTATTATCTATCAATAATACCGCCCTGGATACGTATCCAGAGGATGCAGCGGGATATTCCTGTGCAGTTTATTGAAGCGGGCGTCAAGAGAAGCGACATACGCAACCTAATAGGGGAGAAACTTACCCAGATAGGTAGGAAGAGCGGGGAGATCAGACAGAGAGAAGTAGCCCATATGAAGGGCGATTTTGGTAACCTGAGTTTGAAGAGAATTGATTACATGGCAAGCCGCGGCAGGGAAGTATTCCTCTCATACGAAACGCCAGAGGGAAAAATAGCGGGGTTCCTTCGTCTCCGAAGACCGTCATTGGCTGCACACAGGAAAGAGTGTATTGGTGCCGGCCTAATCCGGGAGATAAAGGTCTTCGGTGAGGTTGTTCCACTAGGAAACTCGCCAGGGATGGCGTGGCAGCATAGAGGACTTGGCAGACTGCTTATGTCCGAAGCTGAGTCTATCACAAAAGATGAGTTTTCAATGGACAGGACTATAGTGGTCAGCGGAATTGGCGCCAGGGAATATTTCAGGAAACTCGGATATTCGAATGTCGGCCCATATATGGGTAAAAGAATATAGTTCATATGATAAAAAATGGAGTTATGATAAAGATTGGTTGATGAGAGCATTGAGTGCGTTGAAATAAGGAATTCCACCGTCGTATCTAGGAACAACGTGCAATCAATGCTGAGCGCCGGTATAGAGGATCTTTTCGTCATAGATTTTGATGCGATTTTCAGGAACAAGTTTAATTTCAAGGTCTATCAGGATATATCGAAATACTTCGAAATTACGGTGCTGTCGCTACCGCTCAGGATCGAGGATATAATGGATTCATTCGTATCCGGTGCTTCAGAAATCGTTATTCC
Source organism: Thermoplasmata archaeon (assembly GCA_021800105.1). GTDB lineage: Archaea > Thermoplasmatota > Thermoplasmata > Thermoplasmatales > Thermoplasmataceae > UBA582. Next base: position 453 of record JAJYZI010000095.1, on the reverse strand, counting down.
TGGCAGGATAGAGCCAAACACACTGGAGGATTACATGAGGACATCCGATAACCTTGTTATGTTTTACCAGAGTCCTGTGGTCGCAAAAGCTTTCTACCTCCTAGGAGGCAGATCCTTTTTTACAGACAGGGATTTGGATTTTCCAGATATAAAAGTATATTCCTATTCAAGGATAATGAGCAGGAAAGGTTACATAAGACTGATGGGTTTTCCACGAGAAGATTTGGAAGGCATTCTGATCTGATCATCAGTTCTTTATTCAGTGCATATTTTGTGTTCTAAACAATTTATAATCGGACGGGATTAAGGTTGCGTGCCCAAGAGTCCTCTGATCACCAATATTAGCTCTATGCAGCTTGAATCACCGCTTATACTTGCATCAGGAATCCTCGATGAGAACGGATACACGATGAGGAGAATCCTCGAAGAAGGTGCTGCTGCCGTAGTAACGAA
>JAJYZI010000094.1 GCA_021800105.1 Thermoplasmata archaeon | reverse complement strand
AAGCACGCAAGGAAGATAAGCCTGTCTTTCTCAGCATCGGTTACTCGACTTGCCATTGGTGCCATGTCATGGAAAAGGAAAGCTTTGAGGACACAGAAGTTGCACAGGCAATGAATAAGGTATTCGTTTCAATAAAGGTAGATCGTGAGGAGAGGCCGGATCTTGACAATCTCTATATGAACGTTTGCCAGATGATGACAGGTAGCGGCGGCTGGCCCCTGAATCTTATCCTGACATCGGATCGCAAACCAGTATTCGCCTTTACATACCTGCCTAAGCATTCACGGAGGAATATGATGGGTATTGTTGAACTGTGCACCAGCATCAACGAGCTGTGGCAGACCAGAAAGGATGAGCTTATCGATCAGGGCAAAAAGGTAATTGACGCACTTTCCACTGTCAAGAGCCAGAAAATTGATGATCCTATATCGCCCGATCTGTTGAAGGCAGCTTATTCTGATCTTGAAAATTCATTTGATCCTCAATTCGGCGGTTTCGGAACAAGCCCTAAATTCCCCTCTGCTCATTACCTGCTTTTCCTGCTGAGATATTATCACAGATATAAAGATAAAAAAGCGCTCACAATGGTTGAAAAAACAATCAATGGAATGCTTTCCGGCGGTATCACTGACCAGATTGGCCATGGATTTCACAGGTACTCGACAGATCACGCGTGGAAGCTCCCACACTTCGAGAAGATGTTATATGATCAGTCGATGATTCTGTCTGCACTGGCTGAACTGTTCTCCGTTACCAGAAAAGATGAATATCGCAATGTTATGCTTGAGTCGCTTAATTTCCTGACGGAAGAGATGAAGGCAAGCGATGGCGCATTCATGACTGCGATAGACGCAGACAGCGAAGGCCAGGAAGGCAAGTATTACACCTGGACAATGCCTGAGATCAGGAACTTATTAGGCGATCATGCAGCGGAGATATTCTGTTATGTTTATGGAATTGAACCAGACGGAAATTTCCACGAGGAATCTTCTGGCAGACTGACTGCGGAAAATATAATTTACGTTGCAAACAGCTTCGAAGAAGCTTCCAAGACTTTCAACATTCCTATCAAAGAACTGCAATCAATATTAAAAGCATCAATTGAGAAACTGAAATCTGCAAGATCGCAGAGGTCCGCTCCACACAAAGACGAAAAGATTCTTTCTGACATGAATGGCATGCTCCTCTGGTCGCTGGCAAAATGCTATCTTTCGACCGGTGATGGCGTATTCCTTTCTGAAGCTGATGGTATAGCAACATTCCTTCTTGAGAAGATGATCCAGCCTGACGGTAAAATTATGCACAGGTACATATCGGGGTCATCCGATATCCCTGGATTCCTGGATGATTATGCCTTTACAATCGCAGGCCTGCTTAAACTGTATGAGTCTACGGGGAAGGATAAGTTGTTCAAAACAGCAGTGAAACTTCAGGAACATCTGGATAGCAAATTCTCTTCAGACAAAGGAGGTTACTACACGACGGAGATGGAAGATGCACCCCTCAAAACCAAAGCTTTTCATGACGGTGCAATTCCGAGCGGGAACTCATTTGAAATGCAGAATCTTCTTACTTTCTCCATTATCCTAGGGAACGATAAGATGTATGAATCTGCCCTCGGGATTGTGGATGCGGTTGGTGAGTCTCTGCAGGCAAATCCGTCCTTTTACCTGTACATGCTGACAGCGGTTGATTTTGCGATTGGCCCCTCTTTTGATGTTGTGCTCCAGAGTTCAAGATCCGGCAAGGGTGAACTGGATGTGCTTTTACACGCTTACGAACCAAGAGTAGTCCTATCATATAAGAGAGAAGCCCGGCCTGATCTAAAGGAAGGATCAAGGAACAAAGCAGACAGTGTATTGGTTTGTTCTATGAAAGAATGCCTCCCGCCACAAAGGGACTTGAAGGAAGCTATTGCCCTTATAAGGAATATGAATTCAGATTCATAATCTTGCATTGTTGTAGAACTTAGAATGCCTGTGATAAATTACAATAGCTTCCCCAATCAGCATTCCTGTTGTTACAGTGAGAAAAACTGAAAAGATGGAAACCAGGTAGAGGGTGGGATAATAAAGCAATGCAAGTATCTTGAGTGTAAAAAAGAGAGTGAAAAAGAATGCTACAGGCACGGATCTCTTATAGTACATTTCATTTTTCTTCTCGAATATCTTTACATTCCTGCTTAATGCTACTCCGAGCACTATACCAAGTAAAGCGATTACGAAACTGGAAATAATAATTATCTCTGGTTGGTATATGAATGTAATAAGGACCAGAAGAGAATATATAACCGGTGATATGAAAACCCTTGTATGGGAGAACTTTTCTCCCAGCTTTGCCCTCAAGAGCCTGTATACAAAGAGCAATACAATCAATACAATGACTGCATATGCAGGATACTTGAACGGAATATAGGAAAGTAATGAGTTAACCGAAATCGGGGAAGAAGATCCGCTATCTGTGAAAACCATGTATGCCGCCATGGCGCTCTAAGTAAAATATTTTTAGGGATATTCTTCATTTCTTGTGTGCTTCCGGAAATAATAATTCGATAAGCTATATATTTGCTCAATTTCTGTGTAAATATAAGCAGTATATAAACACAAAGTCTTATGAGAGGAACTAAGGATAATATAGGTTTCAGTTTTACCGAACTAATATGCAAGACAAACTTGCTGAAGTTGAAATAACAAAGGACGGCGAAATTTATTACGCGAAGATAATGCTCCCTACTGGGGAAATAGTAACCCTGGAAAACGAGGATTTCGAAGAAGTAATAGAGCAAATCGCAAATGATCTTCAGGAAAGATTCGGCTCTTAAGCGGGGATGGCCCAGTGGTACGGCGGCAGCCTGCTAAGCTGTTTCTCTATGAGAGCGAGGGTTCGAATCCCTCTCCCCGCGTTGTAATATTTTAAGATGTCATGAAAAAAGTTTTTCTGTCCACGCCTGCATGACGGTGCAGGCGTGAGAGTCGGAGAGGCAGCTGCGGTATTCGCTGACCCGTGAGGTCGACTTTAAGATTAGCTGCCCTTCGTCT
>JAJYZI010000093.1 GCA_021800105.1 Thermoplasmata archaeon | reverse complement strand
TCTACAGCTGTATTTTGCTGAAATTTTTTAGTAAGGTTATGGACATCAATAGCAGGACCCAAGCCAACTCCCTCAGTCTTAGAAGGCATAATGGAAGAGATAATAAAGCTCATCTTGTAAATTCTGAAATAACTCTGGAGACTGGAAAAGTATAGGATCCAATTTAAATTGTATTCTCACCTTAAAGTACTATGGTGTCAGGTGAAATCAGATTTTGCCGTTCTCTGAAGAGTGTTTCAGAAAATCCTTGTCACCAAAAGATCCTAATCCATGAAATGAATAAGTAATAACTGGTTACATTATGGTCATTGCAAATTTAGAATATTTCTATTTCTCTTCCCAAGCTAGACAGTTTCAACAATACCGACGGAACAATTTTTAGAGCTAAATATCTCGCTTATCAGGTCACTTCTAATATGAAACGGTTAATAACTTGATATCGCTATATATATTATGTCTCTTATTAAACCGGTCCTGGGAAGAGGCTTTACAAGATCATTTAAGGGAATAATACACAAGCGGATGCCTGTAATCGCCGGGCACAAGTTATTATACAGATGCAACTTAGAATGCAAGATGTGCCCCTTCTGGCGGAGAGAGGATGAAGCTCTCCTTTCGCTAGAAGATGAAGTCAGAATGCTGGATTCTCTTAAGAAGGCAGGCGTTCTCTTCATGGGATTTGAAGGCGGTGAACCTCTTCTCCGGCCTGATATAGGCCAGATACTTGAGGAATCATATTCCAGGTTTCACACATCAATGGTGTCAAACGGCTGGCTCCTCAGGAAGAAGATAGGTGAGGTCAAAGATAACCTTGACTTCCTGTTCGTCTCACTTGACGGCATTGGAAACGTGCATGACAGGCTAAGAGGAGTGACCGGTTCATATGATCGTGCAGTTGAAGGCATAAAAGAGGCAAGCAAATACGTTAACATGGCAATAAGCGCGACCCTGACATCAGAGAACCTCGATCAGGCAACTGACCTGGTCAACCTTGCAAATAAACTCGGAGTGCAGATCAACTTCCAGATTGCGTTCGATTACAGCACAGCAGAAAAGGAGAGTCCTGGTGCCAACCCTCTTAAAGTCGCGATTGAGAAACTTCTGCTTATGAAAAGAGATAGGGCACCAATAATGAATACAAAGGAATACTTTGAATCAATCATCAACTCATGGTACAATGGTATTTCATGGGAATGCAAGCCATGGCTTACCATTAATATTGATCCAACAGGTAAGATAGTGATGCCTTGTTACGTGCTTAATGAGTACAGTGGATCGTATACAGTCTGGGATACGGATATACTGAAACTCTGGGATGAGTATGCGTGGGGGGGTTACACGAGTTGCAACAAATGCGCACTTGCCTGTTATCTTGAACCTTCCCTTTTCTCATGGTCCAAGCCATCCCAGGTCAAGAGCAGGATAATCGATAACATTGCATCATTCATTCACCGCCAGATAGCCTGACCTGAGTTATCCCATTATTCTACTGTGGCCTAAATGGCTAGTAGGCATGGCTTCACAAACAAGATCAATATCTGAATCCAAGCAGGTGCACTCTCTTTGCTGTCTCAGCCGTAACGGAATGGTACCTATCAAAAGTTGGAATCAAAAACCGCTCCAGCATTTGTAAGATCCTGCAGGATAAGTGAATAATTTTTATTATTTTCAGCGATAAGTTCTGGTGGAACTGTACCCTGGCCGGTAATCTTGCCTTCTGCAACAAGCCGCGACACTGATGCAGCAGGAATTCCAGTTAACATGCTCATAGCAGTACGACTTTCGGCCCCTCTGGCTACCAACAATGAATGTTTTGAAGTGTCACTGGACCTCACAAGGAGGATGCACAGATCATGTCCTGTTGTTCTGAATCTGGCAAAAACGTGCTCCGAAATCTTCCTAGCTGATGTTCCTCCAACATTTTCATCAGAAAAATAGCCCATTTCCTGAAGGAACTTCATCCTCTCAAGGTGCCCTTTCACTCTTATTGTTTTCTCAGAAAGGTTCTTCACTTTCACAGTTGAGAGTAAAGTCCTCAGCCCGTCTGAAGTGAAGTACTCAAATTCACCGTATCCCTCTATGTTTATAGATCCTATCTCATCCAGCGGGTTGATGGATTCGATCCTGTTCTTAGAAATAACACTTGCCTTTCTTGTATATTCATCAATCAGACCTTCAACGCTCCACGTCACGGAATGAAGAAATGGTTCAGCGGGACTTTCTGGCAGACCCCCCACAACAATCTCTATTTCATCTGCTCCATATTTTTTATAAAGGCGGTATGCTAACATGTTGGAGAGACCAGGTGCAAAGCCGCAGTCTGGAATGTAAAGTGCACCGGCTGTTTTTGCTAAATGATCAAGATCAAACGGGTTCTCAGGGCTGTACGAAATGTCAATTACATTTACGCCCCATCCGAGGAGTTTTTTAACATAAGGATAAGCAACCTGTCCTGGTAGCGCGACAACTGCCGCATCACCTCTTTTGATAATGTCCGCTGCGTCTTTTATATCGCCTACAATCCCCCTTGCCTCAGGTATCTGTTCTACCTTACTTCTATCTGAATCAAGAGCAATAACATCAACATGTTTGGAAAGTTCCCTGGCTATCATGGATCCTATGTTGCCCAGCCCGATTACTGATATCATCAACTCACTAGCGTAAGTGTGTATACAGCTTTTATGATCCCAATTATCAATGTATTGAAATTATATTGTGCTTTTTCACAGGTCCAACCCACATAGGGTAGATAAGCAATCATAGTGAACTCCTCTTTAATCCAAAGCAAAATTTATGCCTATAATTGCTTATTTCTGGAGTAACTATAACAAGATCGGCTCAACCTCAAACCCTTAGTATAGATACCTTGTCCCCGGAGCTGAAGATACCTATTTAAGTAGAAGATATTTCCTCAACAGTCCTTCAATTTCTTCTTCTACTTCTGGAGGTATGCTCTTTCCTTTCATTTTTAAGCCTGTTTTTAAAGCATTAAGCCTAATGGATTCTGTCTTCAATATCTGTAATTTCTTGTAAGTCTGGTAGTTTATTGAAGCCT
>JAJYZI010000092.1 GCA_021800105.1 Thermoplasmata archaeon | reverse complement strand
CATGGTCAAGGCAGCAAATGGGCGATTGACTGATATCAAATGGTTTAGGGCGGTGGATTATTCGGATGACATCAGGAAATTTTTCCATATGAATTTCATGGACGAAAACAGTTCAGTCAAAGACAGTGCTACGCCGAGGGAGTTAATTGAGAAGATATTCAAGGGTTCCGATCCCTCCGTATCCACGCAGCTTGAGATCGTGCTTGAGAGTTTTGAGCGTTCTTTCTACGGGCATAAACCGGTAGGCAGATCCGACTACGAGAGGTATTTAAGAAGCCTTGCATCCTCAGTAACGAACGCAAAAATTATCATCTGTTCAGAGGATTGACCTTCAAGATGGTCAGCAAATTAAGAAGTGCAGTTTCCGCCACAACTAAATATGCCATCACAATTGTTGTGCTGTCAATAATTCTTCCGGATCTGATTACGTCCGTATCTAAGCTGTATCTCGTATCAGATATCCTTAGCTTTTTGCTTTTTCCACTGATCATTGCTTACGCCGGCAGGATCCTTCAGCTATCGGGGTTGATAATATCCGGAATCTTTGCTAAAGTCATCCTTGCAGTTACAATATACGAATACCTCATCCTAACACTTTTCCTGTCACTAATAGGCTCATTTTTCCATTACAGGAATATTGGATCCTTCCTGCTTCCTACCATCCTTCTATTGCTTTCAATATCGACCGCTATCTTTGGCGTTAGAATATTAGATGACGGAAAGCATGTGGGCGCAGGTTCGTACTTTACCCATTCCTCCAAGTTTGTTTTTTCGCTATCAGTGGCCCTGTTTTTCTATAATTTTCCCTACATAGTTTATATTGCTCCAGTTTTTGTTGTCATATCTGTCGCAGGCTTCCTTGTTTCGACTTGGACATTCTTCTACTCATCCAAGAGGGAGAATATCAGTTCATTTGCCAGATACCTAAAATTTCATGGCGGTAGATGGATATCTATAGCAGCAGCGATTGCATTTGTATACTCAATAATCGCAATTCCAAAACCTTCTTATTACAACAATATTATAATAATAGCCTTCCTTGTCATTGTTGCACTGGCCATAATTTACCTCGTGATGAAGCTTTATGTTCTAACTTCAAGGTTTGTTGAAAGGATTACCTATAAATCATATAAGAAATTTGAATATTCTGACGAGGTTGTTGTCAACCCGGAGATGAATTATTTAATAGATGCGATAAAGCAGTTTATCTTGAAGGGAACATCAACATCTCTGCTAATCGCGCTTACCACTATACTCTCCCGTGGAGAGAAGAATATTACTGAAATAGAGAACATACTTACACCGATAACTACATACACCAAACCATCCTGGGAAGATTACAGCCTTCTAAATGCAAGAAAATTAATAGAGTATGATATGTCAATCAGAAAGAATGCCGTTCAAAATGTTATATCAAAGATGTCAAGTCAGGAGGAAAATGTAAAATGGAAACAACAACAGAACCCGGTCCAGAGCTGAAGCCGGTCATAGAGAAAATTGGAAATGCTAGCGAAGAAATAAGAAAATATTTCCTTGGCAAGCAGGCTGTAGTAGACAGGATACTCGCAGCTATTTCCGCTTCCGGCCATGTCCTGATGGAGGATAACCCGGGGGTTGGTAAGACATTTCTTGCGAAGCTCTTTTCAAGGGTACTTGGCCTGAGTTACCACAGGATCCAGTTCACACCAGATCTGCTTCCAAGTGATATAACTGGTACGAAAATATGGAGACAGGAGAGTGGAACATTTGAAACAATTAAGGGACCGATATTCGCGAATCTAATCCTGGCAGATGAAATCAACAGAGCACCGCCAAAGACCCAGGCCGCCCTCCTTGAGGCCATGGAAGAAAAACAGGTTACTATAGAGGGAGAAACTTACAAGCTTCCAAAACCCTTCATCGTGCTGGCAACCCAGAATCCGATAGAATTCGAGGGAACATATCCGTTACCTGAGGCCCAGATGGACAGGTTTATGATAAGACTGTCGATAGGATATCCTGAAAATGAGGGCGATCTATTGCGAAGAAGGGTATCGTGGCAATCCGATGATCCGAGCGCGACTGCCTCTCAGGTACTGGATCCAGAGACAATTATCAACATACAGAAAATCATGGAGACAAAGGTATCAGTCAGCGACGAGGTCCTTTCTTATATAACATCATTCACAGTGATAAGGAAGGATGATCGTGTTTCAGCCGGCCCTAGCCCCAGAGGGCTTATATCCCTTCTAAGGATGAGCCGTGCCAAGGCAGTTATAGAGAAGAGGGATTTCGTTACACCCGATGATGTTAAATCAGTGATCCGTGAAACACTGGCACACAGGATAGTTTTGAAGCCAGAGATTTCCCTGGACGAGATCAGCACAGGCGCAATCGTGGACGAGTATCTTGAGAAGCTTTCAGTGCCAAAGTAGTTGGTCAGATGGAAAAACTCTGGACTAAGGGCTTGCTTGGTTTTCTCGCCATCGCAGCGTCGTTTGGTATTGTTGCCTTCCTTTCCGGCTCACTTCCAGCCACCCTGCTTGTGATCTTTCCAATCCTGTTTGTGGGCATTATGTTCATATCAGACGAGGAGGGCAGGGTCGATGTCGAGATAGATATGCCCAAAAAGGTCAAGGTGGATGACATCGTCGAAGTGAAAGCACGTATAATCCTGAACAGAGGAGCAGGTATTTTTCTCTTCGAACTTCCTTATTTTGAGCACTTCAAGCCTGTTGACGGCTCAAATGTCAGGGTTGTTTTCAAGGGTCTCCGATCAAGGGTTTATGATCTCACATACAAGATTCAGGCAGCAAGAAGAGGTAAATTTTCATTCTCTGAGATAAAATACACATATAATCCAACAATGGGAATCCTGAATACAAAGACAGGAAAGATAAATGTCAATGTATACATAGATGTCATACCGAAGGTCGAAATTCTGAGGAAACGCGGCCTCAGGATAAGAGCAAGCCTGCTGAATCCAAGGAGCGCAAGATCAAGGATTGGTCCAGCCTCAACAGATTTTGACACGATCAGGTCATATGTCCCCGGTGATCCATACAGGACTATAAACTGGAAAG
>JAJYZI010000091.1 GCA_021800105.1 Thermoplasmata archaeon | reverse complement strand
GCGGAGTCTTGAACGCTGATTTCTCCGCTCTCCTGAATGTAATGCTCAAGGTCGGTATTGCAAGCGGATCTGCAAGAGTTAGCTTCCCATGGTCAAGAACCCGCACTGAACGGATGTTTCTGAGGCGGTACTACAAATATCTTGAAAGGGCTTCTAAGACTTCTCTGTACGACTACGATGCGCTTTTTTGAGCGGAGGAAAACGGCAAGATATAAAATGTATTTAAAATAAAAAATAATTGGTCTGATCAATTCACGCAAAAACAGTGTATTTATAGATGCAAATACCTGGATTCGGACATCATCTGCATATTGTTATACCCACTATTATCGAGACCATGAACGATTGATATGGAAAAAATAGAATCTGTTGTCAAATTCTCTTGGACGTAGTAGGTAGTCGAGTTGTTTTCGACACCCGACAGACGGTGAACCCACATGTCCATGCGAACAGATCCTTGGGAATGCTGTATCGAGAGATATGTATATATCTTATTCGTCTGGTGATACGAAGATGTAATATTACCTATGATCGCGAATCCTGGCCCTTCTTCTAGAACGCTCTTGAATTCACCGTTTGTTCCGTAAATCATGTCTCCTGTTGAAACATAGGAACTTTTAAAATTTCTGTTATCATAAGAATTGGTGAACACACTCACGTTATAGGCCTCCATTACATTGAAGAAATAACTTGAATAGTTAAAGAAGTACAAACCTCCAGGTTCACTGTAAAGGTAACTAATAACAGCTCCATAATCAAAACTTAGCGGCCAGTAAACGTCCCTGACTCTCTGCACATCTCCGTGGTGGTTTACTTCATCGTAAAGCACGGAAGTATGTATTACAGCCTCTTGCACCTGTGTGAGATTTTCCCATACCGAATTCGGAAAGAGCTGCCTGTTGTAGTATCTCATGTATGTGCTTGAATTGACAAGAATTTTTCCTGTGGTGGTTTGTAACAAGGTTGAATAAGAAAACTTGACATTCTTGTAACTGGCATAATATGAGTAATTATTACAATTCTCGTTTACAAGTCCGTTTTGCGTTCTCGATACGGTTTTAAGCGATCCATCATGATAAGAATATGAGACCTGCATGGCTCCCAGCACAGATGAATCTGTGTACAGGAAAAGATTGCCTATGTTAAGGCCAATGCGGGGGCTGTTATTTGATGCAAGCATCTGAAGGTTGACATCGTTACCTTCTATCATTCCGAGCATACCTGTGATGTTGGCTGTGGTCCATTGGTGATTCAGCATGTAAGGCGGATATACTGGCCTCCAGGTGAAGAGATCAATTCCTCCAGAATTTATCCATGGAAAGATGAATTGGTTTGCTGCCTTATGACCATTTATGTTGAAGTAATAACCTTCCCAACTGGGGTCGCATGTATAATGGAACTCGCCATCTATTACTATCGATTGGATGAAAGCTGCTCTCGTGTCTGTTGGTATACTTACGCTATTGTTGCCAGCATGGATTGGTTCTATCATCGTTGGATATGATGGAGCTTGCTGACCTTGAGGAACCGGGTAAAAGTACAAAGTATAGTTATTGTACTGTATTCCATGGAAATTCGTATGTTCACCCAGTGATGAGCCCGAAACAGTTACCTGAGACTTGTGGTCAAAGTAACTCGCAAAAAGACTTATGTTAACATTCACTGCCCATGAACCAGCCTCGGGGTTGACACCGAGCCAGACCGTGCTGCCGTCGACGCTAAAGCTGTTGAAGTAGTCATAAGCTGTCCCAGCATCATATCCAGTTACATTCAGTATTATGGCTTCCCAAACACCATTTGGAATATTGAGTTGACCAAATTGAGTTACATTAACGATAACCGGTGTTGTATCTGGTACAGGCGGAGGCATAGCCGCTTGTGGATTGGAGAAATTTGCAGGAGGAAAACCTGATGGAGTCGTTGGATCTTTTGTTGCATTCAACACATGGATAACATTGCTCTGTGGGCTTGCGCTAGAGGCTGGTACTAAAAGCGAAAGTACCATTATCATGACTAGAAAGACAACGCCACCCATAATTTTTAATTTATTTTTGTTTCCTATCATTATTATTAGATCATTGCGTCATATTTATAGCTAATGTACTTTTTCAGGGGATTTTACTAAGATTGCGTGACTTAGTCACGCAAACATAGATATTTGTCCAAACTCTTTTCTTTGAATTTGCCGGTATAAAAGACACGAACAAAGTTTGTCCAATAAATATACTAAAGATTTTTATGCAGGGTGAACAATGCCATCTCAATGGAAGACAATATCAAGGCTATAATGGATAGAATAACATCAGAAAAAGTTTCATTCCTGCAGATGCAGTTTACCGATATTCTGGGCTTCGTGAAAACGCTCACTGTGCCTAAGAACAGGTTCGAAAATGCAGTCACTGAAGGCGTATTGTTCGACGGAAGCTCTGTTGCAGGATACGCACAGATTGAAGAATCAGACATGCGTGCAGTGCCGGATCTAAGCACTTTCACTCTTCTTCCAGATGAAACGAACTCATACAAGGTGGCAAGATTCATATGCGATATACATACCCCGGCTGGAGAACGTTTCCCCGGGGATCCTCGTTATGTTCTCAAATCGCTGCTTGATAAGCTTCAGAAAGAAAAGAAGCAGTTCTTTGTCGGTCCTGAATTTGAGTTCTTCCTATTCAAGTATGATCAGAACGGAAATCCGACAAACGAACCGGTTGACTTTGGTGGGTATTTCGACAACACACCGCTGGACAGGGCAGGATTAGTAAGAATGGACATACTTAATGAGTTGCATAAACTTGGATACCAGCCGGAAGCAGCTCACCATGAAGTTGCATTCGGACAGCATGAAATTGATCTAAGGTACGCACCCGCCCTTGTCATGGCAGATCGTGTTGCTATGCTGAAGAATATAATCAAGAATACTGCACAGAGACATGGTTATTACGCAACTTTCATGCCCAAGCCAATAAACGGCGTCAACGGGTCTGGTATGCACGTTCACCAGAGCATTATGTCCGTGGATGAGGAAACAAACTTCTTTTATGACGAAAAGACAAAATATGGTCTGAGCGAGATGG
>JAJYZI010000090.1 GCA_021800105.1 Thermoplasmata archaeon | reverse complement strand
TTTTCTGCTGTGGCAGCCTTGGCCCGGATATAGTAGTCTTTATCGTCGAAAGATCGAGATCGATGAGTTCACTGTATTCAACGCCTTTCGGCACACCGAACATGCCCTGCTCTTGAAGGTAGCGTTTAACCAGATCTATATGGTCCCTGCTCCTGCCTGTCAGCTCCAGGTAATCCAAGGTCCTCTCATCAACCGGAAACAGGGCTACCGTGGCGCCGTATTCCGGGCACATGTTGGAAAGAGTTGCCCTGTCGGGAACGCTCAGCTGCGATACACCGTCTCCAAAAAATTCAACAAATTTTCCAACCACGTTTGCCTTCCTTAGTATGCTGGTGAGAGTCAGGACAAGGTCGGTGGCAGTAATTCCCTCCCTGAGTTTTCCATGGAGATTAACGCCTACTACTGCGGGCAACTGAAAAGTAACCGGCTCGTTCAGCATCGCGGCCTCTGCCTCTATGCCGCCTACGCCGAAGCCGAGTATACCCAGACCGTTGATCATGGTTGTATGCGAGTCAGTTCCGACCAGGCTATCGAAAAATGCAACATCTTCACCTTTGCTGGTTCCGGTTGCTACAACCTTCCCCAGGTATTCCAGGTTAACCTGATGCACAATCCCCACTCCAGGAGGAACGATCCTGAAGTTGGAGAATGAATTCTTAGCCCATTTAAGGAATTTGTATCTTTCGTAATTACGCTTGAACTCCATCTGCGTGTTTTTCTCGAACGCATCATCGTCTCCATAAAAATCCACCTGGACAGAGTGGTCCACTACTAGATCCACTGGGACTGTCGGGTTGATCAGGGATGGATCCTTGCCCATTGCCTTCATTTTATCTCGCATAGAGGCAAGATCCACTACTGCGGGCACTCCTGTAAAATCCTGCATGAGCACTCTGGCGACAATCAGGGGAACCTCATTATCTGAAACTGATTTTGCATTCCACCTGAGTACATTCTCAATATCTGTCTCTGTGATTCTGGTGCCGTCTTCATTGCGTATAAGTGATTCTGCGATTATCCTTATCGAAATGGGCAGTCTCGAAACTTTAATACCCTTAGTCTCGAGGGCAGGCAATGAAACATAACTAAAATTCTTGCCAGCCGAAACAAAATTCTTCTTTACGAGATACTTAGATGACATACCTCAGGATTGCTGTCACGTAAATAGTATTTTTCAAAACCTTTGGCACTGATATCTAAGCATGCCTTTAAAGCTAGACAATGACCGGTGAATTCTTAAGTTAAAAAAACCATTACATGCGCGTTCAAACATGACCGAAACCGATGAATACTGCAGCCTTGAACTTCTGGACGCATCAACTTATGAATTTGCAGAGAAAGCAACCGATCGCTTCAAGAAACGCTATGGAAAAACCTCTTCGAGCATCATAAATGAGCTTAGAAAGTTCACAGACACGCCCGTGACTATACAAGCAAGTATCAGGGACGATCACGATGCCCGCCTGTACAAGGAGGCGGGCTTGTACAAGCTTCTCGTTGATGGCCGCCTGCTTGTCTCAACTTCTAAACTTATTACATGGTTCAGTGTTTCAGACGATTTTAGCAGAGTGGCATACTTTGAGACAGACGGTTCTGATGAGGGTATGCTTTACATCCTGAGGAACGGGTCAGTGGAGGAAAAGCATGACGGGTTCTTCTACCAGGTTCTATTTTTCAAGGACAGCTATTACGCTGTGCAGGCCTTCCGCGGAAAAGATATACCAGAGGGAGTGCCCTTGAATGCCCAGCGCGTCATTCTGGATGGAAACATTGTCTGGGGCAAAGACGTGAGCGAAGTTGAGTTCATAAGTCTCTCACGGTTCGGGGAAGAATGCCTCGTTGCCGTAGGTAACTGGATGAAAGCCAGGATATATAGAGGCAGCTTAAACGATCCCGCTACATGGAAACAGGTAGCTTCCATGAATCACCCTGCATTTCCAATAGCAATCAGGGACGGAATGATATATTTGCTTGAGTACACAGGATATGGGGCAATATCAAGGGACGGCGAGATCATATTGAGGCTTGATAACCCTGTGGAGGAATTCTCTGGCTATGTTGAGCCGGCTATGATGATAGGCGATCGGCTGCTTGTTTTCACGCTGAAAGATGCCAAGTTGCGGCCTGTAATATATGATATTAATGGGAAAAAGCAGGACGACCTTCCAGTTTATGAATACTCGGCACTTGGCGCTTCCTGCCATGACGAAAAGCGTGGAGTCCTTCATTTGACTTCCATGGGAAGACCTGAGATTGTATATTCGTATTCTGACGGAATGCTGCAGCTGGAATCTGAACAAAGGCTGCTCGAAAGGGAAATAAAGGAAGGATTTGCTATTAATGGAAAGACCAAGGTGCATTATTTTCTGGCATCTCGCAAAGGAAGCCGGCATGACAGGGCAGTTGTTTATGGCTACGGGGGTTTCAACTTAGGAACCACTCCAGGGTACAGACCAAACTATGCTTACCTCCTCGATAAAGGAGTTGACATAGTGATATGCAACCTTCGCGGTGGGAACGAATATGGCGAGAACTGGCACCTGCAGGGGACAAGGGAGAACAAGATCAACGTTTTCAACGATTTCAAAGCCGTGCTGGAATCTATCGGGCACCAAGGTTACCGGATCGTGGTTGACGGGGCCAGCAATGGCGGCCTTCTAACATCATACACGCTGATAAATTTTCCTGAACTGATCGTTGGTGCAGTCATAGGAAAGCCTGTAATTGACATGCTCAGGTTTCATAAACTTCTGGCTGGCATCTACTGGACAAATGAATATGGGAATCCTGACGAAGAGAACGACCGAAAGTTCCTTTCTGAATATTCGCCATACAACAACATACAAAATAAGCAGTATCCGGCCAGCCTAGTCTGGGTAAGAATGAACGATGACCGCGTTCACCCGGCACACGGACTTAAGTTCTATGCAAGACTTGAAAAAACAGGTTCTCCCGCATATCTTCGGGCAGATTTCTCAGGCGGCCACATAGGGTTGAAGTTAGCAGCATTACTGGACGAGTCCTCGGACATTATTGCTTTCATTCTATCGTGCTTTGATAATTGAGCATCTTGAGCAGAGAAGGATCGTATTAATACAAAACAATCTAGTCCCGCTTTAGGACATATGG
>JAJYZI010000034.1 GCA_021800105.1 Thermoplasmata archaeon | reverse complement strand
GTCGTCTGCGATGCCTAATTCCTTGGCCACCTTAATGATGCCCGTATTATTTTCACCAGACATATGATCATTCATAAATGGAATCTTATATTATAAGCTGGATGTTTAGATATTCATAGCTTTTAGGACCTGATATGAGTCACATTCATGCAATATCACTGATCTTGCTGAGAAGGCGTTTGAATTCTTCTATATCCTCTGCGGATAATTTCTCAAGCAGACCGCCAACTGCCTTGAGGTATGTATCCATGCTCCTAACGAGTATTTTCTTGCCGCTGGGCGTAATTGTAACATTGAGGCGCCTCCGGTCTCCCTCGTTTCTCACCTTCTTGACGTAGCCTTTCTGTTGCAGCGCCTTTACTATGCCTGTTATCCATGGACCTGTTACCGAAAGCTCCTCTGCTATCGCATTTATCTGCATTCCTCCTTTCGAGTTCAGCAGGTTCAACATCTTGATTTCAATCGGCTTGAGTGATGTGGGATCCATCTGCATTCCTATGATTCGCTTGAATGAAGCCGAGACTGCATTGAGCAGATCCCAGAGCTCCAGTGCGTTTCCCTCTGTCTTCAAGGCGCATTTCCTCCAGGTAGTTTAGAGGATTCATTAGCAATAGAGCCAGAATTGCCGATGTGGTCGCTGTTAGGGCTGCCTGCAGGTGTAGCGATCGCCTGTTGCACCTGAGGGCTTGGTGGGGCCTCCTCACCATGCACATATCTCTTGCCCCTGAATGCCGACAGCACAGCAGCTGCTACGAATAGGGCTGCACCTATATAAAAAGACGCGTCGAGTGAGCTCATGAAGGCGGGTGCCAGTGCCAGTGGGAACCAGTGCTTGCTCTCCAGAGTCACGAGTGCAGACGGGCTCAGAAGGGAGGAGAATGTGGACGGCAGGAAAGATAGGATGACCTGCATGGGATTATATCCAAGGAAGGCAGAGAACAGCGCGGAGGTTGCAGGGATCTTGTTGAAAACAGGAATAAGTATAGGCGCGCCCGCAGCCTGAAGAGATGTTGCAAACGACGGACCAAGCCTTGATGAAAGTCCTATCAGGACGATAGTGAAAAATATACCCATGCTCGCAGTCTGACCAGTATTCTGAAGTGTTGTTCGCATGCCTGAGGCAGCACCCCTTTCCTGCGGGGCGACCGAATTCATAACAGCCGTGATATTAGGCGCTGCGAACAGCCCCATTCCAGTTCCCATAAGGAACAGAGTGGCTCCAAATTCTGGATATGAGAAGTTGTAGGTGAAAGTGGTGAAAATAAGAAATGCTGCTGCGCCAATGAGCATACCAACTGTTCCAAGCAGCCTAGCGCCTATCTTGTCAGATATTGCACCACTGATTGGCCCGAATATGACAAAGCCGGCCATCATCGGTATCATGTATATGCCTGCGTAAAATGGTATTTGGGAGAATGGAACATTTGCTGGAAGGTGAAGAGGCAGCCATATTCCCTGCAGGAGAATGATCATCATGAACATCACCCCGCCCATGCCCATGGATTGGAGCATTCCCGCAATACTGCCAAATGCAAACTGCCTTGTTCTGAACAGGTGCATCTTAAACATCGGCTGCGGAACCAGCGTCTCTACTATCACGAATACAATTACAAGAGCAGTTCCAACAAGCATTGAGAGAAGAACCCAGGGGTCACTCCATCCCATAGATGAGGAGCCGTAGGGCATCAATCCATATGTGACTCCAAGCAACAGAAGTGTCAGACCTGACGCAAATGTTACGTTTCCAGGTATGTCCACTTTTTGATCTTTATGCCTGACTGCGTTGTCCTTCAGTTTCCAGTAAGACCATCCAGTTCCCAGGATACCCACTGGGACGCTAACGAGAAAGACAAGCCTCCAGTCGAAGACAAGAGTGATGTTGAAATTTAAAAGCGTGAATGTGTAGACATAATGTATTGCGGATAAGATACCTCCAAGTATCAGGCCAACAAGGGACCCTGCCAGGGCTGCAATCTGGTTGATCCCCATTGCTTTCCCTCTTTCTTGTGGCGAGAAACTGTCAGTGATTATGGCAGGAGAATTTGCAAAGAGAAAAGAGGCGCCTATAGCCTGGATCATCCTGAAGATTATGAGTTCCATTGCGCCAGTATCTCCTTTTCCAGGTGTCGCGTACAAGAGAATCGACCCAATCGTAAAGATCAGGAAACCGAGGTTGAATAGGCGCACTCTGCCAAATATATCTGAAAGCCTGCCTGCAGTTACGAGAAGAACGGCAGTGATCACGCCATAGCCCATCAATATCCAGAGCAGGTAGACAAATGAGGAAGGCGCAAAGGGATTCACGCCAAGCCCATTGAAGATAGCGGGCAGTGAGATCAAAATAATCGTTCCGTTAATTGTTGCCATCAACACCCCGAGCGTGGTGTTTGAAAGCGCGATCCACTTATATTGAACCATTTAATCACCTGTGAATTATTGACCAATATAAATAGATAACTAGTAAGTTATTGCTAAGTTATATGTAACCTATATATATCGTTCCACGATTAGGGGACGATGATTTCCCTTAAGGCTGGAATAGCAATTTCAGTTGCAGCCCTTATCGTTTTCGGTGGTGTTGCTTACTTTACCCTGAATGCAAGTACCCCGTCGCTGACCCTGTCTTCAACGGGTTACTTCAGCGTCGATAACCATACCTCAAAGGAATATTTTGTCAGTAACGCAACCTCAGAGTTAAACATCAATTTCACAGTCTATTCGAATGTATTACCAATTGACATGTACGTTTACGATATTTCGCCGTTGAACAACACTTCAGCAAATTGGGTTAACATAACGTCCATGAATGGCGCAAACAATTACGAGCATGTCACTATAACGGCGAATGGTACCCTCGTTCAACTGAATCTTACAGTGAACCAGTCTGCCGTGTCCCAGATGAAGATGTCGGACCCGCTTGCCGGTGAATTTTATCCATATATAGTGCAGATAATAGTGATATC
Organism: Thermoplasmata archaeon; assembly: GCA_021800105.1. GTDB lineage: Archaea > Thermoplasmatota > Thermoplasmata > Thermoplasmatales > Thermoplasmataceae > UBA582. Next base: position 12,222 of record JAJYZI010000034.1, on the reverse strand, counting down.
AGGAAACGATAACGCAGGAGGGTTTGGTTTTGCCCTGTTCAGGGTCTAGTCCTGTCGCATTAGTTGCTTCGTACGAGTCACGAATTTATATCAAGTAAAGAAATGTGGCATGGAAATGGCAGACCAGATTAAGGAAGGCAGCCAACCCGCTGATCTCAGGCGAAGTCTTGGACTGCGAGATGTATTTTTCCTCTCCTTCGGAGGCATGTCGCCACTTCTGAGTCTCCTCACATATGGAGCTGTTGCTCTGGAATATGGTGGGCCGCTTGCACCCCTGATAATGATAATTGGAATGCTTCTGGTCCTCGTTAACGGTCTTGTAGTAATGCAGCTTTCCAAGAGATTCAGGACCACGGGCGGCTACTATACATACGCTTTTCAGGCGCTAACTGAACGTGTCGGACTAAGCACAGGCTGGATGTATCTATTTTACTCCTCCCTTTATGCGATGGCTTATTTGGTCGGGGCAGTCTTCATCGTCAACACAATATTCGGGATATCAAGTTACCTGATCTTCTTTGTCATAATTATACCAGCAATTACGTTCCTGATACTGGGTGTCCGCCCATCCTCGAAATATGCCGTATATACGGGTATTATAGAGATCCTGGTTATAGTGGTGATCTTTGTCTTTTCCATCTTGCTCGCTGGTGGCTCTACATACATCCCTAATCCGATAACCATGCACATCTCCAGTGGCTTCCTTGCGCTCGGTATTCTTTTTGCGATGAGTATTCCCACCGGATATGGATCAATCGCGCCAATTTCAGGAGAGATAAAAGATCCAGAGAAAACTGTTGGAAGGGCTGCAGTTTCGGTTATAATGGTTGGAGGCACGCTTGCAACGATCTTTCTCTATGGAATTTACAATCTGCTGCTTCATCTGGGCATTTCAGTTCCCGGCGCTGGCGGGCTTCCGATACTCGGTATATTGGAGAATCATTTCTCCATATACAGCTACTATATTGTCATCGTTGTTGCCATTGCTTCTATCAACGACGGGATACTTGCTCTGCTTTCCTTTGGTTCTGCCGCTTCGAGAACAATATTCAGGATGGGAGTGGATAGAAGCTTTCCTGCCTTCTTTGCAAAAAAGATAAGGGATCAGCCGATTGCGGGGAATATCACAATATCTCTTGTCCTGTTCTTCATTCCACTTATCATGATTACAAGGTTTCCCAATGAAACCGCCTTCATCATACTTGGAACTATTGCCTCCCTGGGTGGTCTCTTTATCCACATTATAGCAGACTTCTCCCTAATAAGGATCGGTTTGAGACGCGGCAAACGCATGCTGTTAAGAGGTGCCAAAGGGCTGTGGTCCAGAACCAAAGACTACAAGGAGGTCATTCTGGCGATCACCGCATCGATCATAACCTCAATTGAACTTATATATGCCGCCTATTCGACGGTGCTGGTTTATTCAACCCTTTTCCTGATATGGATAGTTCTTGGTTACATAATAGTGGATATAAAAGACATAGTAACCAAGACACCTTACACGACTAAGCTTGGAAAAGAGGATAGAATGATCGCAGAAAGAATTAAGGATCTGACAAGCCTGAAGGTGCAGAGAGCCCTTCCTGACGTAGTTGTGAGCCTTGATGATACTTTACAACAGGCTATTCAGAAATGCGTGAATTTGGATTCACAGGGAGCGGCAGTTGTTGACAAATATAACAACCCTGTCAGGACTTTCATACTTAGAGATGTATTCCTGCTATCTGAACAAGAGATAGCTAAAACCCGTGTCAGGGACATATGGCTTGAACAGGTAGTAACGATTGACCGTACTACCGGGGTCACTGACATGATCAAGCTCTTCAAGGAATACAGGGTTCCGGTTCTGTGTATCATAGACCAGAACGGGAAGCTTGCTGGAACAGTTCGCGAGAGAGAAGTTCTAATGGCACTTGGCTCCGGCGACACAGAAAAACCCGGACCTAAGCAGAAACCTCTATTCCAGTAGAGTGAAAGCATATAGTCATTAGGATTGGTTTAGAATGCCCTAGAGTCACGCGTTTGTCAATCGTGCTGCAATAATATAATAACTCATTATGCAATTTGGCGCCGAACGGGCTTGTGGTCTAGCGGTTATGACATCGCTCTCACACAGCGAAGGCCGCCGGTTCAAATCCGGCCAAGCCCATTGTACGAGAATTCACCTGGTTCTCAAGTGCAACCGGCATTGACCATTAACTACACAAAAGCGATTCTGACATCCTCTCCTCTCTGAAGATCGGGCTTTCCTGCTCAAATCATTGTAAAGGAGGGGGCAGGGCCAAGTAGGCTGGTTGCAGCAGGCAGCTAACGGCTTTAGTAATGGAAGGTTGTCACGCATCTCAATAAATTTCCTTCAATGTATAAGATGATTTAATTTACCTGCAGATATATCTTCCTAGATGGTCGCCAGCGGGTCTTTGTCTGTGGATATATTTCTGCTCATACTCGGTATTTCACTGGTTATAAACATAGTCCTTTTGCTTGGCATAGTACGTACACTAAGAATGAGGGCTGTCAGAATCCTCTATGCATTATTTACCATATCTGTTTTCTTTATGGTTTACCTTGTTTTCGTGTCCCTTGAACTCCTTGGCTATATTAATGTGCCCGGCGCCTACCCGGGAATCATACTTGCCTTTGCGATACTTGTGGTGATGTACACTATGATACTCAAGGGTATGCGCAGTTGAAAGAGAACGACACTTTCCGGACAAAACTGATCGAGATCATTACCCAAAATCCCGGGCTCCACTTCAGGGAGCTGCAGAGAAGAACAGGAGCAGCGGTAGGGAAGCTGGACTATCATCTTTACCAGTTGGAAAGAAAAGGCGAAATATATTCCATGAAGGACGAGCATTTGGTGAGGTACTTTTCAAGCACAGCAGATACCATGCTTGAGCGCAGGATGGCCCTTCACATGCGTAATCAGGCTTCAAAGGAGATATTGATACGGGCAGCATTAGATGGAAAGAGCGAGATCCGTAACCCCGGAGCAAGAATTATAAGGATACTTGATGCAATGAAGGATGACAATATTATTTCATATGAAATGGGTGCAGACATGGTCCGTGTTACCCTAAATGATAAAGATGCGATTATCAAGTTCCTGAAGAGGTACAGTAAGAGTTTTATAGATTCTATAGCTTATTCTATATTCAAGATGCTGGACGAACTCTAAAGCTTAATTCTATCCTTTCTGTATACACTGTATAGAAGAGCAAGAGTCACTGATCCAACAGCAATACCTGCACCAAAGAATTCAACATGCTGCAGCAGGAAGTTAACCACAATTTGAGTCACAACCTGTATCTTTCCAGTGGCAAGGTTTGCTCCATTGACGGAAAGATATGGATCCTGGTACAGTGAGTATTGTCCAATGGATGCATTTGTCTTGAACACGAATGCGATGCTTGTTGAACTGTCCCCCGGGATCAACAACGCATAATCAGATGCGTTGTTACCGTTGTAACTATAGTTATTATTCCACCAATAGACGGCCCTGAGATCGGACAAAGAGTTATTCAAGAGGGCGACGCCGTTTCCAAGATCCGAAGAATTCTCGTACGCATCAACTTCCTTTGCATCGAATGAATTGTTGCTGTTACTACCTTTTATTGCCTGAACAAGCACTACAGTTACGGTGCCATTACCGATAATTTGTTGTGTCAAGTTGAAATATAGGCCAAAAGAAAGCTTAAGCGTTGAAGTATTGATGTTGTACAATGATCCGTTTACCTGATTTGTGGTATTCCTGAGACTGAGCACCGAAACCGACCCATTGTAGTGACTTATCTGAACAACAACACTCACCGGTATTGCCGGAGTGGAATCTCCGCCAACCGAGACCTGGTCGCTAAGGTTCATGATTTTTCTGTATGTATCCGAAAGATCAGAACCACCTATTGGTTTTAAATCGAAGCTGGATCGATAAAGAAAGTTCCCGGACGAGTTTGTGATATTCCATGACTGCTCTGCGAAAACTGCTCCAACAACACCGTTAGATGTGGAAACAAAAATTTCTGAATAGCTGACATTGATCGAGGTGTTATTAGAAAGACTGACAGTGACATTGGGTGAATTTGATAGTGTGACATTATCGGTTCCATCGTCAGCATAAGCTATGCTAGTTGCCGATAACAATAATATGGACACTCCAAGAACAAAGAGTGCCATGTACTTTTTCATGTTTAATAAATCCCCGGATAAGCTTATTAACTTTATGGAACACAACTGTTCCGGAATGCATTAGCCATGAGAATTTCTTCCAGTTTAAGGAGGTGAAAAACAATGCTATCACTACTAACAAAGGTCATAATGGCTATCGTCGTAATCGCTTCAGGAGCAGCCGTGGGAACCGTTACATCTGGCGCAGCAGGGCATTTTGTACAGCTAAATACTTCAACAACAAACCTGACACCCGCTGAACAAGCTGCCATCAACTATGTTGACCAACATTACTCTGGTAATGTTACAGCCAAGATATTGAAGGTTGAGAACGACACGGAAAACGGATCTGCAGTCGTTGATGTTACAGTGCTCGCCCCTAACAACAATACCTACGATGTTGAAGTGAGCCAGGCCAGCAATGCAGTAATATCTGTTGAACTGGTTTCTCATGGAGACCAGTCTGCCGGTTCATCGGACGACAGTGGAACTGGAGACAGCCAGGGCAGCGAAAACGAGACAGGCGATAACCAGGGAAGCAATAATCAGAACGATGGCCAGAACAACGATTCCGGCAACTCAACCCAAGACACGAGCACTGGAACTGATAATTGATAAAAGTCCTTTATAATTTTTATATTTTTGTCATATCATCTTTTTACATATTTGACATTTAGATACTTTCTCAGCAAAGCAACTCTGCTTCCACATTTTTGTTATATCATTTTACACCGCACTGAATTTAGTACTTGACACTTGATTTGCTGTCAGCCAGAAAAAGTTCGGTGGCTTGGCTGCAATACAATTTTACTTTTACGAATCGTTTTAACATCTACAGCAACCGCAAAAGAACGTATCATAATTTCTAGTTACTCTGTCAGTGGGCTGGAAGCAGCCAATTGAAGACTCTTTTGTCATAGTTTGAAGTATGCTTTCCTGAGCCTATTTTGTTCGGTGAGCCCAGTAAAGGACCAGAGCGCCTACCAGGTAAAATATCCCAGAAAGTGTGAAGAGGGCAATAAAACCATCCGAGGCAGATTGTCCGAATAGCAAGAGTACGCTTCCATATATCAGGGGAGAGAATGATGAAGCTCCTGCTAGCGATAGATAAAAGAAAGACATGTATTTCCCGGATTCACCTTTCGGTACCAGATCGCTCGCTACAGCGAACGAAACGCTGTAAAATGTGCCATAAGTCGCACCGATGACTGAGCCCAGAATAAGGAAGATATAGAAAGATCGGAAGTAGGGTATCATTAAGGTTGGGATTGCAGCAACCGCGGCATCTGCAATTATTATGTTCCACCTTCCCAGTCTATCAGAGAAATGACCAAGAACCATCGCAGAGGCTGCTGAAACAATTATCACAACGATACCGGCAACACCAACATAAATTGCGGGGTTTGAAAAATTCAGAACCTCCTTGAAGAAGTATAACTCGAAATACGTCAGGCCAGTGACACCGGAAAATACGAAGAAACTTCCAGCAATGAGTTTTGTAAATTTCTTCAGGTTGATAGGTATCTTTTTCAAGGTTGTAAGCGAAATGTTGAGATTCTTGAGGGGTGATGCGGCGGCCGAAACGCGCTTGCCATGGATCGCAAGAAGCGTTCCAAGTCCAGTAACTGTTACACCTGCTGCGATGGCATAAAAGTCCGAATTCGGTAGAGATGAGCTTATCAGGATTGACGTCAAGCCAAACCCCAGCCCCGTCCCAACAAGAGCGAAGAGGCCATTTATGCCTGCTGATGTTCCTCGCTGTTCCTTGCTCTCAATTTCAGCGAGGATGGGTTGCGTTGCTCCTATAGCCATGTTTGAAAAGGCCTGAAGAAGTATGTAACCTGAGAGTATCCCTATGTAGCTTTTAGATATCGTTGGCTCTGCAACCAGGGTAAATAATACAACTACAATACCTGCTAGTATGTAAGGAAATCTGTTTGCCACACCAAATCGCAGCCTGTCGCTTAAAATGCCGGCAAGAAGATTGCCGAGAATTCCGAACGCGTTACCGATTGATGCTGTAACCCCCAGAACAAAACCAATCTGGCGTGACGACACGATCAACCCTATCTGTGTCGGGAGAATAAGGGACTCAAGTGATATCCATAAATAGTTGAAGCCGAGATACAGGAGGTTGTAACCGATAAGGAACCGGTTTTTGGCTCTTGGGGTTGAGTCCATTTTATACTGTAATCCTTAGCACGCCTATTAAGAATGCCAGTATGAGCGCTCTGTCTCTGCTATTATTTATGTCTGCTGAACATAAACAGAAGTATCAGTCCCAGGAAATAGAAAGCTGCAGACATTTCAAAAATTGCAGTAAAGCCCTGCTTGAAAGAAGTGCCAAATGAATCCAGCAGGAGACCGAAGAAGAGCGTTGAAAATGCAGATGATCCTCCTACTGATATGTTGTAGTATGCCATGTATTTCCCTGCGTCCTCTTCCGGAGAGAGATCGCTCGCCAGTGCCTTTGACACGCTGAAATAGATTCCATAACTGGCTCCGATGAAGGACCCGAGTATGAGAAAGTTATAAAAGGTAGAGAAAGCAGGAATAAGGGCCGTGGCGATTCCTGCAACAATTGTGGAAGCGAAGAGTATTCGCAATCTTCCATACCTGTCAGAAAGGATCCCGAAGACTATGGCCCCGGCCGCAGAAAAAACGAGTACAAATATACCCGAAATTGCAACCAGCGCAGATGGATCCGATGAATGAAGTACATCTTTAAAGTAATAAAGCTCGAAGAAACTTAGCCCGGAAATTCCGAGAAAAAAGAGAAAGCTCGCTCCTACAAGCCAGAAAAACCTAGGAACTTTCTGCCCAGGATCAAAGATGCTGAGAAATGTCCTTATTGGATGAAAATTCGCATTGACAATAGGCTTGTCTTCCTTCTTGATTGTAAGGACGGTCATAAGAGCTGTAAAGATCAATATTCCGGCAATGATGAGCAATGAAAGATTCATACTGCCTTCAGAAACCAGGTAACCGGTAAGTCCAAGTCCTCCTGCCGTTCCAGCCAGTGTATAAAGACCGTTGATTCCGGACGCTTTTCCCCGCTGGCCTTCGGTCACTAAGTCCCTGAATAGGGGTTGATAAGCACCAGAGGATATGTTGGATCCAATCTGCACAAATAGGAATGCAACGAAAACCATCAGAATAGACAGGGAAGGCAAAATATCGAGCGCCACCGCAATGATGGCAATAATTGAACCTAAAATTATGTAAGGACCACGTTTTCCCCACATTATGCTAAAGCCGTCGCTCAACACTCCCGCAAAAAGAGAAGATATGACGCCAATTGATATCGCGACAAACGCAATTATTCCTAGAAGGAGCCCGGGGGAAGATTTACCTGTTACCGCTTCTAATTCTAGCGGCAAAATGAGGCTCTCAAACGAGATCCAGAGATAGTTGGTTCCAAAATGAACTGCATTTAGCTTAAGCAGGAATGAATTCGACCTGATTTCTTCCAATGCGCTAGTATTGTACGCATGAAGTTAAATTTATGTTGATATAAGAATTATTCTTCAATTCAGGAATGCGGAAGCCGGGATTTGAACCCGGGTTAAGGGCTTGGGAAGCCCCTGTGATAACCTCTACACTACTTCCGCTTTGTTCGTGTCAGGACGGATTGGGATTGAACGGTTATAAATAAAATGAACGAATCGTCTCTTTCCCCGATATAAACGAACCTTAAGCTTCAAATAAAAATTCTCTTATGAAATTCTTATTATTTCAAAAAAAATGGAGGGTGGTTAATACCAGCCCCTTAGCTTCATTGCGTCGGCCACTCTCTTGATGGATATCGTGTATGCCGCGGTTCTTGTATCAATCTTGTATTTTTCCGCTGCATCAAGAACTTCCTTCGTCGCCTTTGTCATCTTCTTGTCCAGGCGTGAATAGACCTCATCAAGATCCCAGTAGTAACCGCCAACATTCTGGACCCACTCAAAGTATGATACAGTAACGCCGCCTGAGTTAGCCAGGAAGTCAGGCAGGAGCATAATCTTCTTCTTGAAGAATATCTCGTCTGCATCTGGTGTAGTTGGCCCGTTCGCAAGCTCCAGTATAATCTTGGCCTTTACCTTGTCGGCATTCTTTGCAGTAAGCTGGTTCTCGATTGCTGCAGGTATGAGCACGTCAACATTCAGTTGAAGCAGCTCTTCGTTTGTAATGTTCTTTGAGCCGGGGAAGTTTGCAACTGATCCGGTCTTCTTCTTGTGCTCCACAAGAGCTTCAAAGTTGATCCCTTTCTCGCTGTATATTCCGCTCTTTGTGTCTGAAACTGCTACCACCTTGGAGTGGAAGTGTTCCTGAACAAGTTTCACAGCGAACTGGCCTGCATTACCAAATCCCTGTATTGCAACAGTTGCCTTTGAAAGGTCCATGCCAAGCTTCTTTGCACCTTCCCTTAGAACATACATGCCACCTTTCGCTGTCGCGTCCCCTCTGCCAAGGGAGCCGCCAAGTTCCAGGGGTTTACCGGTAATGACTCCGGGCGCTGACCTTCTTACGATATTCTCATACTCGTCCATCATCCAGGCCATAATCTGTGGCGTTGTATAGACATCCGGAGCAGGCACGTCGACTTCAGGTCCTATATACTCCCCCAGTGCCCTGACATAAGCGCGACTTAATCTCTCCAGCTCTCCAGCGCTGAGCTTCTTTGGATCGCATATAATTCCACCCTTCGCACCGCCAAGAGGTATGTCAACTATGGCTGTCTTCCATGTCATCCATGCTGCAAGAGCCTTAACTGTGGATAAGCTCTCCTCGGGATGGAACCTAATTCCTCCCTTGACTGGACCCCTTGCATTATTGTAGTGTACCCTGAACCCGGTGAACACTTCTGTTCTTCCGTCATCCATTTTCACAGGTATCCTGACCTGGAGTATCTGTAAGGGTTCTTTCAAGAGACTGAGTGCCTGTTTGTCTAAGTTTATTACTTTTGCTGCTTTTTCAAGCTGTTTGACGGCTATGTCAAACGGATCTAAGTCTTCTACCATATAAGATTCACCTGCCATTTAGGCTTTTAAGGATTGCTCATGACTACTTTAAATTATCAGCTTATTCCTAAAGGTTTGCAGATAATGGCTATTGTGGGAAAGGCTCTTAATTTTGTTTCCTCGATAATATGTATTTCATGAAAGTTTTATTCCGCTGCTGTTTTGGTAGTTTCCTGACCTGGAAGAATAATCTCTTTCAGCGGGGGAGGACATTGCGAGAAAGACCACCTGTGCCACTCTCTCTCCTCGCGATATGTGCAGTTGATCCCCTGAGGAGTTATAGAAAGAAAGGGTAAGCTGTCCCCTGAAACCCGCATCTATGAAGCCAAAGGATCCTAGGATTCCCTTTCTTGCATAAGAGGAGCGGATCCATATCTGTGCAGTTATGTCGGCAGGCAAGGCCATTGTTTCCATTGTGGAGACAAAAAAGTGAGTTTTGGGCGGTATATCTGCACCGTCCTTTTTCTCAATGTCAGCGACACGTATCATATCAGCACGCACGTCATATCCGTTTGGAGTTACAAGCTTTATGTCATATTCACCAGTTATAAGCTGCCCCTTCCTGATCCTGCCCTCTATTTCCCTGTCGTTCAGAACTGTCATAATCATGTGGGCAATGAGTTGATGGATTTATTTTCATGCGATCTCTGTAACATGTAATAAGCCAAGGCGGCTACTATGAATGAAACAAAATAGCTTATGTCGAATCCCAGCCTGTAAGCAATTGGACCGATGAAGTATTCAGAAGGGTACATGAAAGGCACAGAGATGATGATGCCAAGGAGATATGCAAATATAGCCCGGTAGTTTACAACCTCCCTATACCCACCTTTAAGGTACTGCCTGTAGCGCAAGAAGAAATCAACAAGCATTATTGCAATCCATGGCGTGATCCAGTAATCGAGAATGAAGAGAAAATTTTCGTATGATACGTAAAAGCTGTTGTATCCAAGATAAGCCAGCACTCCTGCGACTGCAGTTACGATAACGGCGATATACTTTCTCTCCATCCGGACACCGGCTGCCCTTATGCTCATTGTGTTTGAGTACAGGTTTATTGCATTTGCAGACAATCCTCCAAGAAACAGGAAATAAAGTCCAACCAGCGCATATTTACCGAGGAACTGCGCAAGAGGCTGGGCAGGGTTTGAGCTGGTCGAGTTCGTGGCCATGCCTACGTAGAAACCAACAAGCTCGGAGAAAAAGGATGCGAGCCCGGCCCCTAAAAGCACGTAAACTGCGATACTCTTTCGCGAAACTGAGTGATCAAGATGCTTGGAATAGTCAGATGCATAGGGTCCCCAACTCATTATATAGGAAAAACTGAACGCCACAATCCATCCAAAGGATACTGCAGAGAAGGCAACAGGCGCAGAAGAGCTGCCGAATACGCCTATCTTCTCAATAGAGTAAGCAAGGATTATGACAAACAATATGCCAAGTACCACGGACATTCCCCGCTCAAATCTCTGTATCGTTTTGTGACCGAGAAGGATGAGCCCAAGCACGAGAAGAACAGTGACTGCGATTGGAATTGCGTATAACCTGGTACCAATTGCAAGTGCTAGAGCGGAGGCTGCAATAATAGAATTAAATGTGAACCAGCCAAGCGTATTTCCCCACTGCAGGAGTGACATGACAATACCGCCTTTTCTGCCAAACGTGTAGCGGCCGATCCTCATTTGCGACATGCCGAAAACAGGACCCATAACGCTCATGAGTGCCAGGAGAACTCCACCAAGGATGGTGCCTAAAGCAAGCGCAATCACGGTGCTAGAATAACCAAGCCCGTAGTCCTGCGCCAGCAATCCAATGAGAAAATCCCCGATCGTCAGGTTAGAGGCGAACCAGAGCCAGAATAGCACTGACGCCTTGCTGCCTCTGGAAGTTGCGGGAATTATCTCCAGGTCTTCAGTTGCTTCAACTTTTCTTGTAGCGAACATATGTTCGGTCCAATCCTTAAGGGCGAGGACATTAGTTAATCTTTCTCACAAAATAGACGCTGATTTTCGAAAACCTCTCCTATAAGAACAAAGGCACGTTTGAAGTAGGAAAATAATATTATAAACTATAATATATCTTTAGCAATGGATTTGAAGCTTGCTGTCGAGGCACTCCTCTTTGCTTCCCAAGAACCGATGTCTGTCGGCGACATGTCCATTCCCTTGAACGAAGAGAAAGATGCTGTGTCAAAAGCGCTCCGGTCCCTGATCAAGGATTACTCTTCCAGGGAGACGGCTCTGAGAATAGCCAAGATCGGCATTCGTTACAAGATGGAAGTCAAGGAAGAATTTGTGGATATTGCAGAACCTGTCTCAATGCCGGAATTTCCTAAGGAGGCGCAGGAACTGCTTTCCATGGTTATAACATCGAATGGGTTATTGAGGGGCGAAGTCACCAAGAGGTTTGGTGAAAAGACTGAAAGGATCCTTTCAGATCTGAAGAAAAGCAAGATCATAGTTGCAGAGAAATACAGAAACACTGAAATTTTCCGGATAGGCAAGAATTTCTACAAGTACTTCAAGGTGTCGAAAGAACAGGTCTCAGATATGCTCAGCTCAAACCGGGATGAGAAGCCTGTCGAGTAAGGTTCTGCTCGTCGGAAGTGGAGGGCGCGAAGATGCCATTGCCACAAAGCTTCAGGAGTCCGGCGCAGAAATTTATGCGGTTATGGGAAACAAGAATCCTTCCATACTAAGATATGCAAGGGCTTCGCTCATTGCAAGGGAGACAGACTGGGGAAAGATACTAGATTTCGCGATTTTGAACAAGGTGGATTTGGCGTTTATAGGACCAGATCCTGTGCTTGCAACACCGCTTGTTGATCTCCTCAAGGATAAAGGTGTGCCGACTGCTTCGCCTTCTATGGGTGCTGCAAGAATAGAGACCGACAAAATATTCATGAGGAACTTGCTCCAAAAACACGGTGTTCCCGGCGGAGTCCTGAACAAAAGCTTCTCTTCAGAAAAGGAATGCACAGAATGGATCTCGACATACGGGAAGGATTTTGTTGTGAAGCCCAAAGGGCTGACAGGGGGCAAGGGCGTCA